>SCUY01000298.1 GCA_004322525.1 Lysobacter sp.
AAATGAAGCTCACCAGCACGATCAACCCGGCATCGGTCATCAGCTTTGCGACTTCCGCGACGCGACGGATGTTCTCGACACGATCCTCGGCAGTGAAACCCAGATCCTTGTTGAGGCCATGGCGCACGTTGTCGCCGTCAAGAATGTAGGTGTGGTGGCCCAGCGCCAGCAGCCGCCTTTCGACAAGATTCGCGATCGTCGACTTGCCCGAGCCGGACAGACCGGTAAACCAGACGCAGCGCGGCGATTGGCGCTTGATCCGTGCGCGCGCCGCCTTGTCGACATCGACATGCTGCCAGTGGATGTTGGAGGCACGCCGCAGTGCGAAGTCGATCGTGCCGGCGGCGACGGTGGCATTTGTTTGCCGGTCGATCAGGATGAACGCGCCGAGTTCCCGGTTGTCGGCGTACGCCTCGAACGGAACGGGCTGGTCGAGATACAGGTTGCAGACGCCCACCTCGTTCATTTCCAGATGCTTGGCGGCGAGCAGCTCCTGTGTATTGACGTCCACCTTGTGCTTGATCTCGGTGACGCTTGCACCGACTTCGCGCGTGCCGATCTTCAGCCAGTACGGCCGGCCGGGCAGCAGTGGCGCCTCATCGAACCAGAGCACGTGCGCGGCGAACTGGTCGCTGACCTCCGGTGGATCGATGGCAGCGGCGATCACATCGCCACGGCTGATGTCGAGCTCGTCGACCAGCGTCAGCGTGATGGCGCTTGCAGCCCTGGCCACGTCGATATCGCCGTCCGGGCCTATCACCCTCGCGATCTTCGAACGACGGCCCGACGGCAGCGCGACCACCTCGTCACCTGCGCGGACTTCGCCCGCCGCAACGGTGCCGGCGAAACCGCGGAAATCCTGGTGCGGGCGGTTTACCCACTGCACCGGCATGCGGAACCCACGCGATGCGTGCGCCACGCCCGCCGGCATCGATTCGAGCACGCCGAGCAGCGTCGTGCCGTCATGCCACGGCGTGCGCGACGACGGCTCGATCAGGTTGTCGCCTTCAAGCGCCGACAGCGGGATCGCGGTGACATTCGCAATGCCGAGCATCGCAGCCAACGCGTGGTAATCGGCTTCGATCGCACGGAACACGGCCTCGTCGAATTCCACGAGGTCCATCTTGTTCACCGCCAGCACCACGTGGCGGATGCCGAGCAACGACACGATGAAGCTGTGCCGGCGCGTCTGCGTCAGCAGACCCTTGCGCGCGTCGACGAGCACGATCGCGGCGTCGGCGGTGGATGCGCCAGTCGCCATATTGCGGGTGTACTGCTCGTGGCCCGGGCAGTCGGCGACGATGAACTTGCGCCTGGCGGTGCTGAAAAAGCGGTAGGCCACGTCGATCGTGATGCCCTGCTCGCGCTCTGCGGCGAGGCCATCCAGCAGCAGCGCGTAGTCGACGCGTTCGCCCTGCGTGCCATGGCGGCGGCTGTCCGATGCAAGCGCGACCAGCTGGTCCTCGAACAGGGCCCGTGTGTCGTGCAGCAGACGGCCGATAAGTGTGCTCTTGCCGTCGTCCACACTGCCGCAGGTGATGAAGCGCAGCAGCTCGCGCGATTCGTGGTCCGCGAGATAGGCGGCGACCTTCGCCGTCGCATCGTCCAGGTACGCCATCAGAAGTAACCTTCCCGCTTCTTCTTTTCCATCGATGCCGACGGATCGTGGTCGATCATGCGGCCCTGGCGTTCGGAGGTGGTGGCGACGAGCATCTCGGCGATGACCTTCTCCAGCGTATCCGCCTCCGATTCGATCGCTCCGGTGAGCGGATAGCAGCCGAGCGTGCGGAAGCGCACGCGGCGCATTGCGGGCGTCTCGCCCTGCTCCAGCGGCAGGCGATCGTCGTCGACCATGATCAGCGCGCCGTCGCGCTCGACCACCGGGCGCTCGGCGGCGAAATACAGCGAAGGCACCTCGATGCCCTCGCGATAGATGTAGAGCCAGATGTCGAGTTCGGTCCAGTTCGACAACGGGAACACGCGCACCGACTCGCCCGGCTGGATCCGCGGGTTGTAGAGGTTCCACAACTCGGGCCGCTGGTTCTTCGGGTCCCAGGCATGCTGCGCATTGCGGAAGGAGAAGATGCGCTCCTTCGCGCGCGACTTCTCTTCATCACGCCGCGCACCGCCGATCGCCGCATCGAAATGGTAATGATCCAGTGCCTGCTTCAGTGCCTGCGTCTTCATCACGTCGGTATGCACGCTGGCGCCGTGCGTGATCGGGCCGACGCCGCGCGCGATGCCGTCGGGATTGATGTGCACGTGCAGCTCGGTGCCCGTTTCCGCGGCGCGGCGATCGCGGAAGGCGATCATCTCGCGGAACTTCCACGTCGTGTCGACGTGCAGCAGCGGGATCGGGGGCTTCGCAGGGTGGAAGGCCTTGACCAGCAGGTGCAGCAGCACCGAGCTGTCCTTTCCCACCGAATACAACATCACCGGATTGCGGAAGCCCGCCGCGACCTCGCGCAGGATGTGCAGGCTCTCGGCTTCGAGGCGGTCGAGGTGGCTTGGTCGGGGCTGCGGCATGGTGGGCGGTCGGCGGTCTGACCGCGATTCTCGGGGATGGGTGCCGGTCCGCGCCAATCCGTGGCTGCGGGCCGGCGTGGAGCCAATGGACCCGCAGTGTCCGCCCCGCGACCCCGCAGCGGAAGTGTGCCCCGGGGCATGAGCGGATAACTCCGCGTCCTTTCCCGTCGCGGCCGGGGGCTGCGAGCCTGCACGCACCGAGACGCCGAGCCTGCGATGTCCGCCGTTGCCCTTCCCTTCGCCAGCCTCCTGCCGGATGGCCGCGTCGAGCTCCTCGACCGCCTGACCGACGCCCTGGCGCGCGCGGACCGACATGGCGGCTCCGGTGGCCGGGGCGCCTGCCGTGCACGGGGCGCCACGGCTCACCGTGCTGTTCGGCAGCCAGACCGGCAATGCGCGGCGCGTGGCCCGCGCGCCAAGCGCCGGACCGTGACGACGGACGGCCTTCCGGCCCGCTCACATCCGGCGCAGCATCCTCGGTTCCCCGTCCTCCCCCTTCCTTCCGGACCTGCTCCCATGGCCTTGTACGACAGCATCCTGGACACCATCGGCGGCACGCCCATCGTCCGCCTGCAGCGCCTTGCACCGAAGAACGTCTCGCTCTACGCGAAGGTGGAATCCTTCAATCCCGGTGGCTCGGTCAAGGACCGCCTCGCACTGGCGATCGTGCTGGACGCCGAACAGCGCGGGCTGCTCAGGCCCGGCGACACGATCGTCGAGGCGACATCCGGCAATACCGGCATTGCGCTGGCGATGGTGGCCGCCGCGCGCGGCTACAGATTCGTGGCGGTGATGTCCGATTCGTTCTCGATCGAACGCCGGAAGCTGATGCGCGCCTATGGTGCCCGCGTGATCCTCACGCCCGCCGCCGAGCGCGGCAGCGGCATGGTGCGTCGCGCCCAGGCACTCGCCGAGGAACATGGCTGGTTCCTTGCCCGGCAGTTCGAGAACGAAGCCAATCCCGCCTACCACCGCAGCACCACCGGCCCGGAAATCCTGCGCGACTTCGCCGGCCGGCGGCTGGATTTCTTCGTGACCGGCTGGGGTACCGGCGGCACGCTCACCGGCGCTGGACAGGTGCTGAAGCTCGCACGGCCCGGCATCCGGATCATCGCCGCCGAGCCGGCGGGGGCGGCGCTGCTGTCGGGGGATACCTGGCAGCCGCACAAGATCCAGGGCTGGACACCCGACTTCGTGCCACAAGTGCTCGACCGCGGCGTGATCGACGACATCCTGAAGATCGACGACGTCCTGGCCCGGGATACCGCGCGCCGGCTCGCCAGCGAGGAAGGCCTCTTCGTCGGTATCTCGGCTGGGGCGACGGCCGCCGCCGCGCTCCGCGTGGCCCAGACCGCACCCGAGGGATCGGTCATCCTGGCGATGCTGCCCGACACCGGCGAACGCTACATCAGCACCGTGCTGTTCGAGGGCATCGAAGAGGGGTCGGACGATGCCTGGCTACAGTCACTGGGAGACACCAGCCTGCCGTGACAAGTGATGGCCCCTCGGCCATCACTTGCCACGGGAACGCGCTTTTCATGCCGCGGCCATGCATTGCACGCGCGACGCCAGCTACCCTGTCGCGCTGCGGCCGTCGCCGCATGGAGAGGCGATGAATTCCAGCGTTACCCCGGGGCCCCGCGAGCAGGCCCGCCTCGACTGGGCCCGGTCGGCCACCGGCCATTCGCATATCGAGCTCGTCGCCGCCTCGGCCGACGCCGGCTTCCGCAGTTACTGGCGCACGGCCGGCGAATCACCCTCGCGAATCGTCATGGATTCCCCGCCGGACAAGGAGGACGTGCGCCCGTGGCTCGCCATGCGCGATGTCCTGGAAGCCGGCGGCGTGCGCGTGCCACGGGTGGTCGCACGCGACGTCGACGACGGTTTCCTGCTGCTCGAGGACCTGGGCACACAGACATACCTGCACGTCATCAACGAAACGAATGCGGACGCGCTTTTCGATGCCGCGGTGACCCAGCTGCTGCGCCTGCAGGCGATCGCGCCGCCGCCCGGCCTTGCCGCCTACGACGAGGCCCTGCTCATCCGCGAACTGGATCTGTTCAACGAGTGGTTCCTCGGCCGGCACCTGGGCATCACCCTCGACCGCGACGATAAAGAGGATCTCGACGCAGCCTGTCGCGTGCTGATCGACGCCGCACTCGCTCAGCCGCAGGTCCTGGTGCATCGTGACTTCATGCCGCGCAACCTGATGCCCACCGGCGATGCCGATGGCCCGGCGGTACTCGACTTCCAGGACGCCGTGCGTGGCCCGCTGGCCTACGACGCGCTGAGCCTGTTCAAGGATGCATTTCTCGGCTGGCCGGAGGCGCGCGTCGATGCATGGCTCGGCCACTACCATCGACGTGCCGTCGAAGCCGGCCTGCCGGTGCCGGCCATCCAGCGCTTCCGTCGCGATGCCGACCTGATCGGCGTGCAACGCCACCTCAAGGTGCTCGGCATCTTCGCGCGCCTGCATCATCGCGACCACAAGCCCACCTACCTGATGGATGCACCGCGTTTCCTGGGTTATCTGGGCGCCACGCTGCCCCGCTATCCGGAACTCGCGCCACTGGCAGCGCTGATCGCACGCCACGTGCACCCTGCCTTTGCGGGCACGGAGCCGTGAAGGCGCTCATCCTCGCCGCCGGGCTCGGCGAGCGCATGCGGCCGCTCACGCTCACCACGCCCAAGCCCCTGCTCACGGCGGGCGGCAAGCCATTGATCGCCTGGCATCTCGGGAAACTCGCCGCGATCGATGTGCGCGACGTGGTGGTCAATACCAGCTGGCTCGCGCCGCAGTTCGCCCGGACGCTCGGCGACGGCAGGCAGTGGGGCCTGCGGATCGACTATGTCCATGAAGGCGAGGTCCCGTTGGAAACCGGCGGCGGCATGTGGAATGCACTGTCACGGCTTTCGCCCGACGGTGCACCCTTCATCGCGATCAATGGTGATATCTGGACCGATTACGACTTCGCGCGGTTACCCCTGGACCCCGATGGCCTCGCGCATCTCGTGTTGATCGACAACCCCGCGCACAACGCCGCGGGCGATTTCGCACTGGATGGCGCCCGCGTGCGGAGTGACGGAGCATCGCGCCTCACGTTTTCAGGGATAGGCGTCTATCGGCCCGCGCTGTTCGAGCGGTGGCGTGATGTCGTTGGCGCAGCGCCGGGAGCGGGCGAGCAGCCGCCGCGCTTCAAGCTGGCCCCGCTGCTGCGCAAGGCGATGCAGGGCGATCACGTCTCGGGTGAAAGACATCCGGGGCGCTGGACCGATGTCGGGACACCGGAACGCCTGGCGCAACTGGACAGGGCGCTGTCGTCAGTCTAGGGGGAAGGCCCATTGCGCCGGATCCCCGTCGCCACCCTCGTCGAGCACGTGCCGCAGGAACGGCACGGTAAGGCGACGTTGCGCGGCGAGCGACGCATGATCGAGCCGGTCGAACAGTTGCGTGAGGCTCGCCATGTCGCGGCCGACACGGCGCATGAGCCAGTCGAGCGCCGCGGCATCGATGACTAACCCGCGCCGTTCCGCCCGCTGCCGCAGCACCTCGCGACGGCGCGCGTCATCCGCCGCGTCGAGCGTGATCGCCGTGCATTGCGCCAGCCGCGAACGCAGATCCGGCAGTGCCAGGGCCGATGCATCGGGGCGATGGGTAGCGGCATAGACCACCGCCGCGCCCCCTGTCCGCGCCCGGTTGTGGAAATCGAAAAGCGCGACCTCGGCCGTGCGATCACCGGCGATCGCGTCGAGATCGTCCAGCGCCACCACGTCGAACCCCTCGAAGGCCTGCAGCGCGGCGGGCACGGCCCCGTGCACGGCCGAAAGGGAGAGATAGGCAGGACGGCGCCCTGCCGCGTGTGCCGCGGCACAGGTCGCGACCAGCAGATGGGTTCTGCCACTGCCCGCCGGGCCGCTGACGAACAGCCAGTCCGCGCCGTGCCGGGCGATCGCCTCGAGGTGCGCCAAGGCGCCTGGTGGGGGGTCGACGAACGTCTCCAGACGCTGGTCGGGGGAATAACGCAGGGCCAGCGGCAGTTGTGCCACCGGCGGCAACCTGTCGGACATCAACCCGGCTCGCTTTCCCGCAGCACGGGCGCGCTGTCGAGCACGATGACCGGTGCGTCGCCCGCGTACAGCCTGCTGTGCGTGTAGCGCTCCTGCGCATAGCGCAGCAGCACGTTCACCACTGCCGCAACAGGCAGCGCCAGCAGCATGCCGAGGAAGCCGAACAGCTGGCCGCCGGCGAGCACGGCGAAGATGACCGCCATCGGATGCAGGCCGATACGGTCGCCCACCAGCTTCGGCGTGAGCCAGTAGCTCTCGATCACCTGCCCGACGCCGAACACCGCCAGCACGCCCGCTGCATGCTGCCAGTCGTGGTACTGCACCAGCGCCGCGACCAGCCCCAGCACGATGCCGCTGGTGGGGCCCAGATAGGGAACGAAAGTGAGCAGGCCGGCAATCAGGCCGATCAGGATGCCGAGGTCCAGCCCGACCGCCCACAGCCCGGCGCCATACATGCCGCCAAGAATCAGCATCACCAGGAATTGCCCGCGCAGGAATGCGCCCAGTACGTCGCTGGATTCACGCGCCAGCCGCATCACCGTCGGCAGGTAGGCGCGCGGAACGAGTGCGGCCGCACGCTCGATCAGCAGATCCCAGTCGCGCAGGAAGAAGAACGTCAGCACCGGCAGCAGCACGACATTCGCGACCAGGCCCAGCAGTGCGAAGCCCGATCGCGACAGGTAGCCGAGCATGGTCGCGGCGAAGCCACCGGCGCGTTCCCAGTTCGTGCGTGCGAGCTGCATCAGGTGGTCGAGATCGAGCCAGGCGCGCAACTGGAAACCGGTGCGCGTCTCCACCCACGGCACGGCGGTGCCGACGATCCAGTCCCGGTAGTTCGGCAAGGCGGTCAGCAGGATGACGACCTGCCGTTCCAGCGCCGGCACCACCAGCAGCAACAGCAGCAGCAGGGCCAGCGACATGACGACGAAAACCAGGGCGACCGCGCTGTTACGGCTGCGACCCCGTGCCTCGAGCCGATGAACGACCGGGTCGCCCAGCCAGCCGAGCAGCGCGGCGATCGCGAACGGTGTCAGCACCGGTGCCAGTACCCACAGCAGCCAGCACGCCGCCAACGCCACCGCAGCCCATTGCAGGCGGCGCAGGAAGCGGGCGATGTCCTCCAGCGCGGTCGCGTCCATCAACGCAGCCGGAAGGTGGTGGTGCCTTCCTCGCCGGCCGGCTCGATGACCCCGTCTTTCGCCGCGGCTTTGGCCAGGCCGGCCACACCGCTTACCAGTTCCAGCTCGTACACCAGTGCCCCCGGCGTGGCCCGCACCGGCGTCGCCCGCTTCACCACGGCGAGTCGATCGAGATAAGCCGCCAGGCGGATGAAATCGTCGGTACTGCCGATGCCGACGAACGCGATCTCGTAGCGGCCCGGAGGAGCGATCGGCTTCGCGGCTTTCGCATAGCGGCGGATCAGCGCATCGGCGGCGCCATCGG
>SCUY01000299.1 GCA_004322525.1 Lysobacter sp.
CTGGACCTGCGCAGCGGTTCGATCCGCCGTTTCGCGGCGGCAACGGCGGACCGCCGGGCGGGCCGCCAGGTGCTGGCGCTGCGGGCCGAGCCGCAGGCCATCTGGATCGGCACTGTGGCCGGGCTCGACCGCCTCGACCCTGAAACCGGGCGCCGCACGCGCGTTCTCGCCCTGACGGGTGCCCATTCCACTGGCGCTCCCAACCAGCAGCTGCTGCGCGACCGGGCGGGGCGGCTGTGGTACGCGACCGGCGACGGTCTGTTCCGCATCGGCCCCCGCAGCGCGATCCGGGTCAGCGCCGACCCGGCCTATGCGCTGGTCGAGAGCGGCGGCAGCCTGTGGATAGGGGGCGCTGCCGGGGTCCGCCGCCTGCAAGGCGACCGCCTGGTGCCGGCTTGGCCCCGCCCCGGCACCGTCGAGCATTTCACCGAGGTGCGTGCGCTGGCCCAGGCGCCCGACGGCCGCCTGTGGATCTCCGCGTATCCCGGCGGGCTTCGTCGTTTCGACCCGGCGACCGGCGATGTGCTGGCGGTCCACGAGATGCGCGACATCCCCGGCAGCCTTCCGGAAGACAGCATCAATGTCCTGATGGTCGATCGCGGCGGCATGCTGTGGGTGGGTGGCCAGTACCGCGGCGCGGCGGTCGCCGACCCACGCGGCAGCCGTTTCATCTACCTCACCGATCCGCGCGTGGTCAGTGGGCCAAGCGCCGCGGCCAACGACAGCATCCGCTCGGTCACCGGCACCCCCGGTGCCGTGTGGCTGGGGACCGACGGGGACCGATTGCTGCGCTACGACCTCGCCCGCGGCGCGTTTGCGGACCTCACCGACCGCCTGCCCGAACCTCGCGGTCGCGTGGCCGGCTTCGCCCCGTCCACCGGCGGCCGGCTGTGGATGGCGACCGGCACGGGGCTGGTCGAACTCGACCCGGCGCTGAAAACGATGCGCCCGGTCGATCTCGGCCTGCCCGGGCGGCCTGCGCTGCGTTCGATCACCCCGGACCGGCAAGGCGGGCTCTGGCTCGGCACGTCGGGCGGCGGCGCATTGCACTACCTGCCGGGCCAGGGCAGGGTCGAGCGCCTGGAGTCCGGGCCCGGGGCCGGCGATCTGTCGCATCCGAACGTGCATGCGGTGCTGGTCGATCGCCGCGGGCGCGTCTGGTTCGGTACCGGCGATGGCCTGGACATGTTCGACCCGTCGACTCGCACGATGCGCCACGCGCGCCATGTGGTCGATCGCCCCGACTCGCTCCCCGGCAACGTCGTGCGCGCCCTCTACGAGGACCGCGACGGACGCATCTGGGTGGGCTCGCATGCCGGGCTCAGCCGCTTCATCGAGCCGGACCGGCGCGGCGCAGCGCGTCCCCTCTCCTTCGAGCATCCGCTCGATCACGCGCTGCCGGGCCGCCACGCGCCGATCATCTTCTCGCTCGGCGAGGCGCCGCGCGGTGTGCTGTGGGCCGGCACGGATGCAGGCCTGCTGCGTTACCGGGCCTCCACGCGCAGCGCACGTCTGTTCGGCCTGGGCGACGGACTGCAGGATCTGGAATTCAACGGTGGCGCGGTCGGGCGGCTCAGCGACGGCAGTCTCGCCTTCGGCGGCGTGCGCGGTGTCAACCTCGTCGATCCGCAGCGCGCATTCGATGACGCCGGCGCCGCCCCGGTGCGGCTGCTGTCCGCCCGTATCGGCAGTGGCGTGCAAGGCGACCGCGGGCTCTGGCAACCCGCCTCGCTCGACCTCCCGGCCGGCGCCGATCTGCTGCGCCTGCAGGTCGGCGCCCTCGACTTCTCACCCTCGGCGGACCTCCGCTACCGCTACCGGATGGAAGGCTTCGACCGGGGCTGGATCGACAACGGGGTCCAGCACGACATCACCTATACCCACCTTCCGCCCGGCAGCTACCTGCTGCGGGTGCAGTCCACCGACCGCAGCGGTGGATGGTCGACCCGCGAGTTGCGTTTGCCGGTCCGCGTGGCGATGCCCTGGTGGCGCCATCCGCTGGTGCTGCTGCTTGCCGGCATCGTGCTCGTCGCGCCGCTGCTGCTCGCCGGCTGGCAGTGGCGCGAGCGTCGCCGCCGCGAGCGCGACCACGTGCGCACGCTGGGAGAACGGGAAGAACGGCTGAAACTCGCGCTGTGGGCATCGGGCGAACAGTTCTGGGACTACGACCTCGCCGACGGAATGATGTACCGCATGCTCCCGCGCGACCCCGTGGGCAGTGCGCGTGGCCTGCTCAGCGAGGTCATCGCCGAGCGTGAGCACCGCATCCATCCGGAGGACGATGCGCATGTCCGCCGGCAGATGCGCCGCCACATGCGCGGCGAGATTCCGGTGTTCGAGTCACAGCATCGCGTGCCCGGGCCCGACGGCGGCTGGATATGGGTGCGCGCGCGCGGACGCGTCGTCGAACGCGACGCGCGCGGACGCGCCCTGCGCATCGCCGGTACCGCCCGCGACGTCACATCCACCCGTCGTGCCGAACGCGAACGCCGGGTGGCCAGCGAAGTGCTGCGCAGCATGGCCGAGGCGGTAGCGGTATTCGACGACGACTTCCACTTCATATCGGTCAATCCGGCCTTCACACGGATGACCGGCTACACCGAGCGTGAGGTCGTCGGGCAGTCCACCAGCCTGGTCGACAGCCGCCAGCACGACGCCAGCGTGTATCACCGCATGCGGGATGAACTCCGCGCCGAGGGCCGCTGGTATGGCGAACTGTGGCAGCAACGCAAGGATGGCAGCGAGTTCCTGTGCCTGCTGCAGGCGAGCGTGGTGCTCGACAACGCGGGCCAGCGCGGCCACTGGGTAGCGGTGCTTTCGGACATCACCGACCAGAAACGTGCCGAGCAGGAGCTGCGCTACCTCGCCAACTATGACGTGCTGACCGGCCTGCCCAACCGCGCGCTGCTGTCGGAGCGGCTGTCGCGGGCGATCGTGCGTGCGCGCCGGAATGGCAGCCGCATCGGCCTGCTGTTCCTCGATCTCGACCGTTTCAAGGACATCAACGATTCGCTCGGCCATGCCGCCGGCGACGCGATCCTCCGCGCCACGGCCGGGCGGCTGCAGCATGCGGTCGGCGGCCAGCACGTCGTCGCACGCCTGGGCGGCGACGAATTCACTGTCGTGATCGAGAATCTGGAGCATGCGGAACAGGCCGAGGAGCTTGCGCGCGAGCTGCTCGTCGCCTTCGAGCAGCCCCTCGATGCCGGCGACCTGCGCGACATCACGATCAGCCCGTCGATCGGCATCGCGCTGTATCCCGACCATGCCGAAACGCCGTCCGACCTGCTCAAGCATGCCGACACCGCGATGTACCAGGCCAAGGCGATCGGCCGCCGCACGTTCACGCGCTACACCGGCACGATGGATGCCGACGTCCGTCGCCGTGCGACCCTGTCCGCCGCGCTACGCAAAGTGCTCGACCGCGATGAACTGCGGCTCGTCTACCAGCCGAAGATGTCGGTGACGGG
>SCUY01000040.1 GCA_004322525.1 Lysobacter sp.
AGTCGATCGTCGCGCCATCGAGGAAGCCGACACTCGCCGCTTCGAGCCACAACGTGAAACCGTCGCAGTCGATAGCCCATTCGTCGCCGGCAAGGTCTCCCGTGTCGGCGAATTCAAGGCGGACATCCGCCCGTGGCGTGCCCGCATGCACCGCGCTCAGGCGCACGCCCAGCCCGGGGATGCCTTCCTGCTCGATCAGTCGTCGGAAATGGTGCTGCGCGGATTCGGAAATCTGGATCATCGGGCTATTCTAGCGATGCTTCGACGCGGCGCTCTCCCACGCCCTACGCCCGCCTGAACCGATGCCGCCGGTTCAGTGCAACCGCCGGTGACCCGATGATCCTTCCTCTCGCACAGTCTTCCTGCACACCGCGCCGCGGCAGTGAACACCGCCTCGCCGCCGACATTGTCGAGCGCCATCTTGTCGGGCTGCCTGGCTGGGCAGTGGTCGAGGACGGGCAGGCGATCACGCGTACGTTCCGGTTCGCGGACTATTACCGCACCATGGCCTTCGTCAACGCGCTGGCATATATCGCCCATGAGCAGGACCACCACCCCGACCTCGGCGTGCACTACGACCGCTGCGTCGTGCGCTATTCGACGCATGACGTCGGCGGCTTGTCGGAAAACGACTTCATCTGCGCGGCGAAGGCCAATGTCCTGGCTGGCTGACGCACGTTCGCGCGTCGGCCTGGCCTTGGCCTTGGCCATGCTGCTGGCGGGTTGCAGCCAGGGCGCAGTGCCCCCCGCACCGGTGGGTCCATCACGACCGCCCACCGCAGTGAAGACGCCACCCCCGGCCTATCCCGAGGCGCTCGCCTGCGATGGCATCGGCGGCACGGTGCAACTGCTCGTACGGGTGGGCGTCGATGGGCGCATCGGACACGTCGAGATGCAGCGCGGCAGCGGCAATGCGCAGCTCGACCAGGCCGCCGCCGCCGCTGTGCGCGACTGGGAGTTCCGCCCTGCCTTGCAGGCAGGCACGCCAGTCGAACGAAAGATCGCGGTGCCGATGACCTTCCACGCACCGGTGGAGCGTCCGACGCGGTGTTTCGCCCTGGACGAACAGCGCCGCTGACTCAGGCGGGCATCGCGCTGGCCGCAGGCCAGCCCGCCACCACGGTGCGCAATGCCTCGAAACACAGCGGGTCGATTGCCGTGCCCACATGGCCCTGCATGATGCCCAGCGTGGTGTCGGGGTCGCGCGCGGCATGGTAGGGACGCGGCGCGCTGATCGCGTCGTAGATGTCCGCCGTCGTGATGATGCGGGTCTCTAGCGGGATATCCGCCGCACCCAGGCCGAGTGGATAGCCCGTGCCGTCCAGCTTTTCGTGATGGGCTGAAGCTACACGCGCGAGTTCGGCGAAGGCTGGCAGGCGGCCGAGGATTTCGCCCGTGTAGGCGGCATGCTTGCGCACCGCGATCCACTCGTCGGCATCGAGCCGCCCGGGTTTGTCGAGGATGGTGTTGCTGACGCCGAGCTTGCCGACGTCGTGCAGCAAGGCGCCGCGCCGCAGCCATCGTCCGCGCTCAGGTGGCATGCCTATCGCATGGGCGAGCGCGGAGGTGATCTCGGCGACGCGAAGGCTGTGCCCTGCGGTATAGGAACTCTTGGTGTCCACGACCGCACCGAAAGCCTCGGCGATATCGTCGAGATAATCCTCGTCGACCTCGATCGCATGTCTCGCCGGCTCGAGCGCACGCACCTCGCTGGAAAGCGATGCACCGGCCAGCGTGGCCCAGAACGCCGGAGCCTGCCGCGCCTGCGTGAATGCGTCGACCACCTGCGGATCCAGCCATGTGCCACGTCGCCTGCGCACCTCGGCGACCGCTGCTTCGATGCCGTGTGCCGAGTGGAAAACATCGACCACCTGGGCCAGCAGCGCGATGCGCGATGCGACCGGAATATCATCGCCCGCCAGGCGATCGGGTCGTCCTTCGCCATCGAAATGTTCATCAAGCGCGCGGATTCCCTGTGCCACCGATTCGGGGAACCGCAGGCGCCGCACGATCTGCGCGCCGCGATCACAGCGGGTGGCGATGAGCTCCTGCGCGATCGCGTCACCGTTGCGGACGATGTTCGTGATCGCCGCGACACGCGCGCGCCAGCCGGCATCGCGCCCGGTGCGGGAGACAATGAACGAGAACGTATCCGGCAACGATGTGCCCACGGTCTTGAAATCGCGCTTGAACGCGCGATCGTCCGCGAGGTAGAGCTCGCAGATGCGGGCCGCGTTGCTGCTGCAGCC
>SCUY01000300.1 GCA_004322525.1 Lysobacter sp.
TACTACGCCCCCCACCGTCACTGGCCGCAGCTTTGCCACAGGTGTCGCCGCGCCGGTGCGGCCGATCTGGATCTCGATCGCCTCGAGCAGGGTGCTCTGCTCCTGCGCAGGGAATTTATGGGCCAGCGCCCAGCGTGGTGCGCGCGAAACGAATCCCATCGTGCGCTGGGCCGCGTAGTCGTCAAGCTTGTAGACGACACCATCGATATCGAACGCGAGCCGGTTACGGCGCTCGCCGATCCTGCGGTAGTAGCCCAGCAGGCCATCCAGGCCGCGCACCACCTGGTTTTCCGCACTGACGGGGAAACCCCAGCCGCGCAACAACTCGAGCGTCATCGAGTGGCATAGCGGCAGTGCAAGGCCACCGACATCGCCGACACCGTAGGCATAGAAAGCCAGCGGCCGCTGCGCCGTGATGCGCGGGTCCAGCTGCCTCAGGGAACCGGCTGCGCCATTGCGAGGATTGGCCAATACCTTGGCACCCTCCGCCAGCGCGCGTTCGTTGTAGGCATTGAAGGCTTCGACCGGCATGAAGACTTCGCCGCGCACTTCGAGCACCTGGGGCCACGCCTTGCCGAGCAATTGCAGTGGCACCATGCGAATCATGCGTACGTTGCCGGTGACGTCTTCGCCCGTCGCACCATCGCCGCGCGTCGCAGCGGTGACCAGCCGGCCTTCTTCATAGCGCAGGCTGACGGCGAGGCCATCGAGTTTCGGCTCGGCCGAGAATACCGGGTCGCGGATATCCAGCGCCTGTTCGATGCGACGGACGAAATCCGCGACTTCTTCATCAGTGAATGCATTCGACAACGACAGCATTGGAACGGCGTGGCGGAGCGGCCGGAATGAACTCGCTGGAGTCGCTCCAACACGCTGTGTCGGTGAATCGCCGGTGGCCAGCGCCGGGTGTGCTGTTTCGATCGCCTCCAATTCGCGCAACAGCGCGTCGTACTCGGCATCCGGTATCGAGGGATCATCAAGCACGTAATAGCGGTGATTGGCCTCCGCGACAAGGCGGCGCAACTGTTCGGCGCGTGAGGCAGGCGTGGTCATGCGGGGCCGACTTCAGCGCGGCTGGGAGCGCCGGGCGAGCCAGTCATGGATCGCCTGCGGGATATCGCGCTGTGCGCGTCCCGAGACATAGATACCGATATGTCCGCCGCGAAACGACACCTCGTCATAGTCCTTCGTGCCCACCAGACCACGCAGCGGGCGCGATGCCGAGGGCGGCACGAGATGATCCTGCTCGGCGTAGATGTTGAGCACCGGCATCGCGACAGTACGCAGGTCGACATGACGCCCACCGATGTGGACCGAACCCTTGACCAGGCCATTGGCCTGGTAGAACTGCTTGATGAACTCGCGGAATGCCTCGCCGGCGAGATCGGGCGAATCGAATATCCACGTCTCCATGCGCAGGAAGTCTTCCAGCGCTCGCTTGTCATCGAGAATATCGGTAAGCCCGACGTACTTCTGCACCAGCAGGCGCCACGGCTTGAGCGTCAGGTAACACCAGTTCATGACGTCCGCAGGCACATTGCCGAGCGTGTCCACCATCAGATCGACATCCAGTGCACGCGTCCAGCCGGCCAGCATGTTGTCGTCGGTATGGAAATCAACCGGCGTCACCATCGTGACGAGGTTGCGCACCTTCTTCGGGTTCAGCGCTGAGTAACACAGCGAAAACACGCCGCCCTGGCAGATTCCCATCAGGTTCACCGCGTCGACCTCATGCGCGGCGCGCAGATGATCTACCGCTCCACCCAGGAACCGCTCGATGTAGTCCTCGAGCGTGAGATAGCGATCGGAGCGGTCGGTATAGCCCCAATCAATGATGTAGACATCCTGTCCGCGCTCGAGAAGGCCGCGCACGATCGACTTGTCGGTCTGCAGGTCGACCATGTACGGACGATTTACGAGCGCATAGCAGATGAGCAGCGGAACAGCCTGCGAGGGTTCCGCGTCCTCGCGCCGGAAGCGGTACAACGCCACCTTGCCGTCACGCCATACTTCCTCGCGCTCGCTCGCGCCGATCTCCACGGGATCAAGCGTGCGCAGCATTTCCGCGCCGCGCTGGAGCTTCGCTTGCATCTGCATCGCTTCACGCGTGAGTGCGTCGAGGCCGATATCGATCGGTGTTTTCAGCTTGTCCATCAGCGCTTTTCCACTCTCTTCGCTGCCGCCCGTTTCACCGCGCGGGTTTTTTTCGGCGCCTCACCAGGCGTCGTGTTTGCGGCGGTGCGTGTTTGCGCACGCGGTGGAACCTTCGGGCGTGACTCCTCCATCGTTCGACGCAGCCGCGAAACCTCACGCTGCAGATCGGCAATCCTGCGATGCGCGGCATCCACCTCGACGCGGCCGGGAATGCCCCATTGCGCGCATGTCCTCTCGACCTCGGCCTGCATTGCTGCACGCACGCGCATCTGCGCATTCACATAATCGCCAAATGCCTGCTGGAAGCGTTCGCCGAGCGCGATGTCGGCATAGGCATCCTCGGCTGCATCGATCCACAGGTCGAACAGGGCACGGCCGCTCTCGACCGGCTTGCCTTCAGCGGCGCGACGCGACAGCAGCGATTCGAAACGGGCGAAGGCCTCCTGACCCGTTTCGCCGATGATCGACTGGAACACCTGCGATGCCTGCTGGAACTCCGCCATCGTGCGCGCAAAGGCCTGGCCACGCTCCTGATGCTCGCGCATGAAGCCGAAGCTCGGCAGGTCGAACGCCGCCGCAGTGCTCATTGGCATCTTCGCGAATGAGGGGGGCATGAATGCGCTGGCCGCCTGGGGAATCGCGAACGGGTTGTCCCCGAGCATGCTGCGCCAGGCACTGACGATGTCAGCAGGAGCCGTGTCACGGCCCCCGAACTGCGCGGCGAGTTGCTGGATCATGCCGAGCCACTGGCCAGCCAGGACGGTCGGGTCCATGGAGGGTGGAAGGGCGTCGGACGCCGCGCCGGGGCCCTTCCACCAGCCGAACGGGTCGAATGGCGCCGGTTGCGGCGCGGCGGGCGTGCCCGTCCACATACGGGCCGCGCGCTCCCACTGGGCCGGGTCGAAAAGCGGAGCCCCGAGGCCCGCTGCGGTGAATGGCGATGACGGCATGACGTTCTCCAGCGTGCCAGCGATTCTACCAAGCGCCTGCGCGCTCCCTCAGGGCTTGGGTATGCGCAATGTCTTGCTGATCATCAGCGAGCCGGACAGCGCGAACACGAGTACGAGCGGATGCAGTTGCCACGGGCCGAAGTGCAGCACGCCCAACCAGATGCGTTCGCCGATGTCGCCGCGCATCGCAGCTACGCCAAGCAGCACGACGAGCGCCAGGCTGGTGGGAATGGGAGTGCCCTCGAAGTACCTGACCTTGTCGCCACCGCCGGAAAGTTGCTCGGCGGTCACGTTGTAGCGTGCCAGCCGGCTGACGCCGCAGCCGACGAAATAGCTCAGAACCACCCAGTCCCAGCCACCCTGCAGACCGCAGGCGTAGGCGAGCGCGGCAGGGGCGACACCGAACGAAATGACATCCGCCAGCGAATCGAGCTCGCGACCGAGCGTGGAGGCGGATTGCCGCCAGCGTGCCACGCGCCCGTCCAGTGCATCGAACACGAAGGCAAGTGGAATCAGTGCCATGCCGACCAGCAGATCGCGCACGATGCCGTCCTGCAGGAACCGCATCGCCGCGAAAATCGCGCCCGTACCGCAAAAAGCATTCGCGAGCGTGAACCAGTCGGCGAACTGGAAATCACGAATCATCGAAAAATGCCGCTTCGTCATCGTTAGGTGCTCCCGCATTTTGCCCAGCCTGCCAAAGGCTTCGTGATGATGGCAACAGCCGGCTGCGACCGCAGCCACGCTGCACGCATGCATACCGCCCATCGCCCGGATTTCCCTAACGACGTGCCCTGACGGACGCAAAAAAGGCGGGCCCGAAGGCCCGCCTCTACATTACATGCCATGCCCGAAAAGCGGCTGTTA
>SCUY01000041.1 GCA_004322525.1 Lysobacter sp.
TGCGGTTACCCGAGAGAACGGATGCCACCACGAGGTCGTTCTGGGCGATACCGCGCGAGACTGCGTCGGGCAGGGGGCCGGAATTGCCGATACACGTGGTGCAGCCGTAGCCGACGACATTGAAACCGAGGGTTTCCAGGTCGGCGAGCACGCCGGCCTTGCGCAGGTAGTCGGTGACCACCAGCGAACCCGGGCCGAGCGAGGTCTTCACCCACGGCTTGGTCTTCAACCCGATGCGCGCCGCATTGCGCGCCAGCAGGCCTGCGCCCAGCATCACTGCCGGGTTCGACGTATTGGTGCAGGACGTGATCGCCGCGATGACGACGGCGCCGTCGACGAGTTCGACATCCTCGTCCTTCATGCGGATCTTCGAGGCCGGCTTCGCGGCGAGGTGGTCGGCCTGCGGCTGGTCGCCACCTTCGGCATCGAAACGCTTGAGTTCGGATTTCTTCGCGTCGCGGTTGGCTGTCAGGCCGCCGAGGTTGGCGTGGAAGTTGTCCTTGACCTTCTCCAGCAGCACCCGGTCCTGCGGGCGCTTCGGCCCTGCGAGCGAGGGCTTGATGTCGGCCAGGTCGAGCGCCAGTACGGCGGAATATGACGCCTCGGGCGTCGAGGCCTCGTGCCACAGGCCTTGCGCTTTCGCATACGCCTCCACCAGTGCGATCTGCTCGTCGCTGCGGCCCGAAAGGCGCAGGTAGTTGAGGGCTTCGGCGTCGATGGGGAAAATGCCGCAGGTCGCACCGTATTCGGGCGCCATGTTGGCGATCGTCGCGCGATCGGCGAGGGGCAGGTGCTGCAGGCCTTCGCCGAAGAACTCCACGAACTTGCCGACAACCCCCAGCGAACGCAGCATCTGGGTGACCGTGAGCACCAGATCGGTGGCGGTGGCGCCTTCGGGCAGCGCGCCCGACAGCCTGAAGCCGACGACCTGCGGGATGAGCATCGACGATGGCTGGCCCAGCATGGCGGCCTCGGCCTCGATGCCGCCCACGCCCCAGCCCAGTACCCCGATGCCATTGATCATCGTGGTATGCGAGTCGGTGCCGAACACCGTGTCCGGGAAGGCCTGGAGCACGCCGTCGATCTCGCGCTCGACCACCACGCGGGCAAGGTTCTCGAGGTTCACCTGATGCACGATGCCGGTGTTCGGCGGCACGACCTTGAAGTTGTCGAACGACTTCTGGCCCCAGCGCAGGAAGCTGTAGCGCTCCATGTTGCGCTGGAACTCGATCTGGCCGTTGATCTCCGCGGCGTCCGCGCGGCCATAGACATCGACCTGCACCGAGTGGTCGATGACCAGTTCGGACGGGATCAGCGGGTTGATCTGTGACGGATGGCCGCCAAGGCGCGTCACCGCGTCGCGCATGGCCGCGAGGTCGACCACGCAGGGCACGCCGGTGAAGTCCTGCAGCACCACGCGCGCCGGCATGAAGGCGATCTCGGTTTCGGACTCGGCCTTCGGGTCCCAGGTCGCGACCGCCTCGATGTGCTCGGGCAACACGGTGATGCCGTCCTCATGCCGGAGCAGGTTCTCCAGCAGGATCTTCATGGAGTAGGGCAGATGCGCGAGATTGAAGCGCTGGCCGAGGACCGGCAGGCTGGAATAGGTGTACGACCTGCCGTTGACGGCAAGCTGCGCGCGGGTGGCGAAGGAGTCGGCCATGAGGGCTCCGTGGAGGCGACAGGGAACGCATCGGCGGGCTTGGGCAATTGAGGCCAGCCGCAGTGAATCGACGCGGAAAACCCGCTAATTATGCCGCAAACCGGGGGATCCCGGCGCGATCAACCCAGATGGGCGTCGACGGCCGCCGACATCGAGCGGCGCTGGAAGGCGAAGTCCCACAACGTTCCGCCACGCTGGCGCCACAGCACCGCCGAGCGCACCGCGGCCAGCAGCACTGCACGCACCTCCGCGACCACGGCCGCCTGACCGAGGTAATGGGGATTGCCCTGCACGAGCACGCGCGGCCGCATCAGGCTGAGAGTTTCCGAATACAGCTTGCCCAGGGAGGCGAGCAGTTCCGGATGGGTGACGCCCAGGCGCTGCGCGGGCGCTGCCTGCGCCTCCAGCCCACGACGCACGCGGGATACGGCCTCGTCGTCACGCACGAAACGCCTCTCAAGCTGGAGAACCCCCATCGCCAGCTTGGGCAGCGCGGCATCCTCGATGCGACCGCCGAGGTATTCGCGCAGGAGCAACAGCCCGGGACGGACCTGCTCCAGGCCGCCATAGACATCGGCAGTGGTGCGGGCATCGAAGCGGAACAGGGATTCGATGCACGTCGCCAGCACGCGTTCGTCCGCTTCGCCGGTATCGGCGATGCGCCGCACCTGTGCGAGGGCCTGCAGCAGGCCACCCAGGGCCACGACGCGGTCATAGATCGGCTCGACCGACGCGATGTCGGAGGCGATGTCGGAGGTGGTGCGTGTCATGCGGCGTGATCCGTGTATGCGGTTTCGAGCGGCGCGTCGGTCGAGCCGATGACCGCGCCGCCCAGGCATTCTTCGCCACGATAGAGGACGAGCGACTGGCCCGGCGTGACTGCGCGCTGCGGGCGCTCGAACGTCACAGCCAGCGTGCCGTCATGCAGGACAACGACTTGGCAAGGCTCGTCATTCTGCCGGTATCGGGTCTGCACGGTGCATTCAAAGCGAGTTCCTGGCGGCGCCTCGCCGATCCAGTGCGCGGTGCCGGTCCACAGCCGCTGCGAGAGCAGCCAGCGGTTGTCGATGCCCTGCTCGACGTAGAGCCGGTTGCGCGCCACGTCCTTGCCCACGACGTACCAGGGCGCGGTGTCGCGGCCGCGCACACCGCCGATATGGAGCCCTTCGCGCTGCCCGAGGGTGAAGAAGAAGACGCCCGGATGCCGGCCAATGGACATCCCGTCGGGCGTGACCATTTCACCCTCCCGCGCCGGCAGGTACTGGGACAGGAACGTACGGAAATCGCGCTCGCCGATGAAGCAGATCCCGGTGGAGTCCTTTTTCCCGGCGGTGGGCAGCCCGGCATCGGCAGCCAGTCTGCGCACTTCGGTTTTCTCCAGCACGCCAAGTGGAAACAATGTTCGGGCCAGCTGCTCCTGCCCCAGCTGGTGCAGGAAGTAGGACTGGTCCTTGCCGCGGTCGCGCGCCCGCAGCAGCCGGCAACGGCCGCCAGCGGTATCGATGCGGGCGTAATGACCGGTGGCGATCCGCTCGGCGCCCAGCGCGAGGGCGGCATCGAGGAAGTGCCGGAACTTCACCTCGCGATTGCACAGGACGTCCGGATTGGGCGTGCGTCCTGCCGCATATTCGGAGAGGAAATGCTCGAAGACGCCGGACCAGTACTCGGAGGAGAAATCGCGGAAATGGATCGGCAGTCCCAGGCGTCCGCAGACCGCCACGGCGTCGCGGCGATCCTCCTCGGCGCGGCAGGTGCCCGAGCCGTCATCCGCCCAGTTGCGCATGAAGAGCCCGGCAATCGGCTCGCCGGCGTCACGC
The DNA here is from genome assembly GCA_004322525.1 of Lysobacter sp. GTDB lineage: Bacteria > Pseudomonadota > Gammaproteobacteria > Xanthomonadales > Xanthomonadaceae > Cognatilysobacter. The sequence goes on from SCUY01000041.1 coordinate 3,481, forward strand.
AGGAGCAGTGCGGCGACCGAGGAGTCCACCCCGCCAGACATTCCGACGATCGTGCGGACCTCGGCCGTCACGACAGCGAACGCACCAGTTCGAGCGGATAGCGTCGACCAGCCAGCGCATCGGCCACCACCCGCCAGACCAGAGGGCTGCGATGTCGCACGGCTTCAGCCTGCAGCTCGGCCGGTGTCATCCACAGTGCACGGACGATGCCTTCATCGAGTGGCCGCC
>SCUY01000042.1 GCA_004322525.1 Lysobacter sp.
CGTTGCGGTCAGGCTCGAGCGGCATCGCATCCGCCAGCGGGTGGCCGACGAAGCGTGCATCGACCCCATGACGTGCATAGATCGGCGGCTCCATAGGAAACAGGCACAGCACGCAGTCAGCGGATGTACCGATCTTCGCCGCGCGCCCTTCGCGCCAGGCCCAGACCGAGGGGCTGACGTAATGCACGGTGGGAACACCCCGCTGCTTGAGCCAGCGTTCCAGGCCGAGGTTGAAGTCGGGCGCGTCGATGCCGATGAAGACATCCGGCTGCCAGGCGAGCAGCCGGCTGCGCAGTTCGCGCCGCAGACGCAACAGGCGGGGCAGATGGCGCAGCACCTCGATCAGCCCCATCACTGCCAGCTCGCCCGCCTCATGCCAGGCCTTGAAGCCGACCGCGCGCATGTCCGGGCCGCCGATGCCGGCGAATTCCGCTTGCGGAAACCGCCCGCGCAATGCGGTGATCAGGCCGCCGCCAAGGAGATCGCCGGACGCCTCGCCCGCAACGATAGCGATGCGTGTACGCCGCGCTTCATTCCCATCAGGCGAAGTTTCGGCGGGCATGAGCGGCTGCCGTGACATGAGGCCTGTCGGCTGCATGCGTCGGCGCTGGTCTAACGCAACAGCGGACGCTCGCCGCTGTTGACGAAATCGAGAAGTTCGCGAACGTCATCGCTCTCTGCGGCGATACCCGCCAGCTTCGTGCGTGCGTCCTCCAGCGAGCCACCCGCGACATACAGCGCCCGGTAGGCGCGCCGGATGGTGTTGATGCGGTCCGGATCAAAGCCGCGCCGCCTGAGGCCTTCTGCATTGATGCCGCGCGGCCGGCCATAGTCATCCTGCGCGACCATCACGAACGGCGGCACGTCACCATTGACGAATGCTCCCATGCCGATGAAGGCATGCGCACCGATGCGGCAGAACTGATGCACGCCGACGAATCCGCTGAGAATCGCGTGATTCCCCACCCTCACATGCCCGGCCAGCGTTGCATTGTTGGAGAAGATGCAGTGGTCGCCGACATCGCAATCATGCGCGACATGCACGTAGGCAAGCATCCAGTTGTCATTCCCGATCCGCGTGCGACCGCTGCCTGTGGCGGTGCCGCGATTGATCGTCACGAACTCGCGGAACGTATTGGCGTCACCAATCTCCAGCTCCGAGCGCTCACCGGCGAACTTCTTGTCCTGCGGGTCGCCCCCGATGGCGCAATGGCCGACGAAACGGTTGTCGCGCCCGATGCGCGTAGGCCCCAGCACGCTGCAGTGCGGCCCGAACACCGTCCCAGCGTCGACCGTGACATCGGCGCCGATGAAACAGAAAGGCCCCACGTCGACGCCGTCCGCGAGCCGTGCGCCTGCTTCCACCACAGCACTGGGATGGACGCGCGCCGCCATGTCAGCGTTGTGCCTCGGCGCAGAGGATTTCCGCGCACGCAACCACTTCTCCGTCGACGCGCGCGATGGCGGTGTACATCGCCATGTTGCGGATGTGGCGCTTCAGCTCGACATCGAGCTCGAGGCGATCGCCCGGAACCACCATCTTCAGGAACTTCGCGTTGTCCACCTTCACCAGGTAGAACAGTTTTTCGCCAGTGTGAGCACTGCCTTCCGCCTGCGCCGTGAGCTGCGTCAACAGGCCACCTGCTTGTGCGAGTGCTTCGACGACGAGAACTCCGGGCATCACCGGGTTGCCGGGGAAGTGACCACTGAAGAAGGGTTCGTTGCAGGTGACATTCTTGAACGCGAGGATGCGCTTGCGCGATTCGAATTCGACTACCCGGTCCACCAGCAGGAACGGATAGCGATGCGGGAGCAGCGACTGGATCGCCGCGACATCGAGCGGGAGTTGCACGGGCTTGGTCATATCTTTGTTCCTGCCGCCGGTGGGGCGGTGCCGGCGGCACGCGTAAACCGCCAATGATAGAGGTCGCGGGCCGGCATCGCTCTCAGCGTTCGCGGTTTCGCCGGAAGTGGGCATCGAGCTGCCGGAAGCGGGCGGCATTGCGTCGCCAGCTGCGGCTGTCCATCAGCGGTGTTCCCGACGAGTATTCGCCCGGCTCGCGGATGGAGTGCGTCACCAGCGTCATCGCCGTGACCGTGACCCGGTCGCAGATCTCGATGTGCCCCACGATGCCTGCCGCGCCACCTATCAGGCAGTAGCGACCGATCCGCGTGCTGCCTGCTATAGCGACACAGCCGGCGATCGCCGTGTGCGCACCGATACGGACGTTGTGGGCGACCTGGATCTGGTTGTCGAGGCGGACGTCCTCTTCCAGCACGGTGTCGTCGATCGCGCCACGGTCGATCGTGGTATTGGCACCGATCTCGCAGTCGTCACCGATGATGACGCCTCCCAGCTGGGGAACCTTCCGCCACATATCGGCGTCCATCGCGATGCCGAAACCGTCAGCGCCGATAACGGCGCCCGGGTGCACGAGGACGCGTTCGCCGAGCCGGACCCGTGCCACCAGGGTAACCCTGGCTACAAGACGCGTACCGGCGCCGACCGTGCAGTGCTCCCCGACGATGCACCCCGGCCCCAGTGCGGCGCCGGCACCGATCACACTGCCTGCGCCGATCACGCACAGTGGGCCGACAGCAGCGTCGGCATGCACCTGGGCGCTCACGTCCACGACCGCGGTCGGATGGATGCCGGGCTGCAGCGTGGCGGTTGGCTGGAACAGCGATGCCGCACGCGCATACGCCGCGTACGGGTCACTGGCGAGAAGCACCGTGCCGGGGTAGCCGTCGACATCCGCCTCGCGGGCAATGACGACCCCGGCGCGTGAGCCTGCCAGCTGGGCGCGATACCGGGGATTGGCGAGGAAGGCCAGCTGGTCCGGCCCGGCCCCGGTCAGCGTTCCTACCCACGTCACGCGGGTTGAAGGATCCCCGCGCAGCGCCAGCCCGAGACGCTCGGCAAGCTCGCCGGCGCGGAACGACAGGCGCCGCTCGCCGGACATGCTCATCCGGTGGTCAGAACACGCCGCCGAAGGTGAACTGCAGCCGCTCGAGGCGGTCGTCGGGCTTCTTGCGGAACGGGAAGGCGTAGCTGATCGTGATCGGCCCCATCGGCGAACGCCACATCAGCGCGACGCCCGTCGATGCACGCAGTTCACCCGTATCGAATGCCTGGCGGCTGGCGAACACATTGCCGACATCCATGAAGGCGGAGATCCGCGCCGCCGGGGTATCGAGCAGCGTGGGGAAGAACATCTCGACCGAGCCGATCGTCTTGACTGCTCCACCAAGGGGCTGCGGATAGCCACCCGGAACTGTCGAAGCGCGCGGGCCGAGCGTGTTCCCGAGGAAGCCGCGTACCGAACGCACGCCGCCGGCATAGAAGTTTTCGAAGAATGGCAGGCCATCCGCCTTCACCGTGCGCAGGTAGTCCGGCGATGCCGGCGTGCACTGGGCCTGGGGTGTGACGGGCGGGTTCGGTACGGTCGTGGTCGGTGCGATGAAGCAGATGTTGCGCACATGCGGCGCGCCATAGCTGTCCCCATAGCCGAGCTCGACACGCGTGTTCAGTACCAGATGGCGGGAAAGGCGCCAGAACTTGGAGATGTCGTAATTGAGCTTGTAGTACTCGGCCGTCGACCCGGGCAGGGCGACCTCCGCGCTGAACCGCTGGACCATGCCGGTGTTGGGCGTGAGGAAGTTGTCGAGCGAATTACGCGCCCAGCCGATCTGCCCGCGCCAGGAATGGAAGGTGTTGCGTCCCACCG
>SCUY01000301.1 GCA_004322525.1 Lysobacter sp.
AGAAGCCCGGGAAGGCGCTCTATACCTGCATGCTCAACGAGCGTGGCGGCGTGATTGACGATCTCATCGTCTATTACATGGGCGAATCGTTCTTCCGCGTGGTGGTCAACGCGGCCACGCGCGGGAAGGACCTCGCCTGGATCCGCCAGCAGGCCCTCGACTTCGGCGTCGAGGTCATCGAGCGCGAGGACTACGGGATGATCGCCGTGCAGGGGCCGAATGCACGCGCACGCGTCGTCGGCCTGCTGCGCGAGGGCGATCGCGCGGCGATCGACAGGCTCGGTCGCTTCGCCGCGGGCGGTGCGCGCACCGACGACGGGCTCGAGCTGTTCGTCGCGCGCACCGGCTACACCGGCGAGGACGGGTTCGAGGTGCTGGTGCCGACTGATCGCACCGTCGACTTCTGGAATCGTCTGCTCGAGGCGGGCGTCAAGCCGGCTGGCCTTGGCGCGCGCGATACGCTGCGCCTCGAAGCGGGCATGAACCTTTACGGCCAGGACATGGACGAGGACGTCTCACCCTACGAAGCCGGCCTCGCGTGGACCGTCGCGCTGGACGAGGGACGCGATTTCATCGGCCGTGCCGCGCTCGAGCAGCAGCTGGTGGCCGGCACTGCACGGCAGACCATCGGCCTGGTGATGGACGAGAAGGGCGTGCTTCGCCACGGCCAGAAAGTGCTTACGGCTGCCGGTGATGGCGAGATCCTGTCGGGCACGTTCTCGCCGACCATCGGCAAGGCGGTCGCGCTCGCTCGCGTGCCGGCCGGTGAGCCCGGCGATGTGCGTGTCGATATCCGCGGGCGCGAGGTATCCGTGCGCGTGGTGAAGTACCCGTTCGTGCGCGATGGCGCGAGCCTCGTTCCCGACGCGTAATCGAGCCTGGCCGTGCCGCGGACGGACGGCTGCCACCCCCGCATCGCTTGGCTACACTAACGGCGCCTCGCCCCCGCGAGACCCTTCGCATCCACGCCAACCCCACAGCGCACCGGAGCCCCCATGAGCGAGATCCCTGGCGATTTGAAGTTCCTCAAGACCCACGAGTGGGCACGCATCGAAGGCGACGGCAAAGTCACCATCGGGATTTCCGACCATGCGCAGGGCCTGCTCGGCGACCTCGTCTACGTGGAGCTCCCCGCCGTCGGTGAACGTGTCGAGGCGGGTAATGCCTGCGCGGTCGTGGAATCGGTCAAGGCCGCCTCGGATGTCTACGCGCCCGTGAGCGGCAAGGTCACCGCGGTCAACTCGGTGCTCGCCGACAAGCCCGAGACCATCAACGAGGACGCTTATGGCGAAGGCTGGCTTTTCACCCTGGAGATCGAGGATGCCGAGCAGCTCAACGAGCTCCTCGATCCGGATGACTACGCCGAGCAGCTGGACGACGACCACTGAGTCGACGTCCCGGATGATGTCCCGGCCGCAGGCGGAATCCTGCGGCTTTTTTTTTGGAAGTCGTGGCGCGATGTGCAATTCGATCGGCCCCGCTGCGCATCGCGGGACCACTGGACCTGCGATCCGGTCCTTCGTCGCGGCCGTCGAAGACGTTCGCCACGGCGATGTGGCCTGTCGCGATACCGAAAGTTGCTGCGCAAGTTCGCGCAAATCTGCTTGTGCGCCGCAGGATCGAGAGCATTTGTTCGCACGGAGAACACATCCCGCGAACGCCGCGTTCGGCTCGCGTTCGGGTTTCCGGCACGTGTGTCTGGCGTCCCGACGATGTGCCACGTGTTTTTCCGTCGATATACAAAACCACTTGAAAAAAGGTGTTTCGTCATGCGCATGCACAGACGCGCACGCATGTGGCCGGGCAAATGCGTACATGCATATGACCCTGCAAGCTCTCCCATGCTCGGCTGGCGGGCCGATTCGACGAAAAAAAATTCGTCCAGGTTGTTGACACACAAAAAAACGCTGATTAGGTTTCGCTCCAGCAGCGATACCTGCGAAAGCGAGTGATAGAAAACGACGCGACAACGCGCAACACAAAACGGAACTCCGCCCGGTCGCTCAAACCGGTGGACGCAGGTTCCGTTTCCCTCGCAGAAACGCATACCGCACTCCGAAGCAGCCCGATTCGCCGGTGGCGAGCCGGGCTTTTTCATGCGTGCCGGTATGCCGATAAGACAGGTGCTGTCGATTCCGGCAGGCGCATCCCGCGCACTGCCGTCGCTTCCGCCGACCAGCTGCATTGGTCGACGGTCAGTCGCCGGGCTGTTCCCGCGACGTTGTCTTGAACTGGGCAATACCCCGATAGACCACTCAATGAGGAGCCACCCCATGGCCACGAAGAAAGCAACCAAGAAGTCGACCGCGAAGAAGGCTACGAAGAAGACCGCTGGCAAGAAGGCTGCGTCGAAGAAGTCGACCGCCAAGAAGGCCACCCGGAAGACTGCTGCGAAGAAGGGCGCCCGCAAGGCGGTCGCGAAAAAGGGCGCCCGCAAGGCCGTCGCGAAGAAGGGCGCCCGCAAGGCGGTCGCGAAGAAGGGCGGAGCCCGCAAGGCGGTCGCGAAGAAGGGCGGAGCCCGCAAGGCAGCAGCCAAGAAGGGCGGAGCCCGTAAGGCAGCAGCCAAGAAGACCGGCGCACGCAAGTCCACGGCCAAGAAGGCCGGCGCTCGCAAGGCACCTGCCAAGAAGGCTTCGGGCGGTGCGCGCAAGTCGACGGCCAAGAAGGCCGGCGGCGCGCGCAAGTCAGCGGCCAAGAAGGCCGGCGGTGCGCGCAAGTCAACGGCCAAGAAGGCCGCCGGTGCGCGCAAGACCACCCGTCGCCGAGCGGACTCTGCTCCAACCGCAATGCCGGCCACCCCGGCACCGATGATCTAAAACAAGAAACCCCGGTTACCGCAACACCCGACTCTCTCCCGCAGCCCAGGCGGGGGAGAGTTTTTTTTTGGGCTGTCGCAAAATCACCGCTGCGGTGGGGCGCCAGCAAGCGAAGGTGCCGGAGCAGGAATGGCATGAGAGTCGCAGCCCGCGCATGGCGCATGTAGAGCAGATGTCGTTCGCATCTGCCGGCCCATGCGCCGATACACACCGCGACCGCCTGGATGGAATGACGAGGCTGCCTGTGTGGCAGCCCACGCCTGGCGGCGCCGTCACTGGCATCGACGCGGCTCCCCAAATGGAACGGCCGGCATACGCCGGCCTTATTTCCCTGCAGGCGAACTACTCAGCGCGGGGCGGCGGTCGACTTGCTCGCGCTGTTGCCCGGGCCGTCGGCTTCGTCACTCTGCACGTACTGGCCAGGTTCGTCGAAATCGCCCCTCATCCAGCGGCTGCCGGGAATTCCCAGTGCGCGATCGAGGATGGTGGGTATCAGCGCGGATGGCAGCGAGCTCTCGCTGTTCCACAGCAATGCGACCCCGAAGTCGCGATCCGGCAGCATGGCCACGGCACCGCGATAGCCCTGCACGGCACCACCATGGAAGACCAGCGTATTGCCGCCATAGTTGTAGACGCGCCAGCCGATCGCATACCCCGCCGAGCTCAGCCGCTCGCGACGCCAGGCCGATGCGCGCATCTCGCTGGGGGTATCGACCACGGGCCTGTGCAGCGTGGCCAGCAGCGGCGCCGGCAGCACATCGGGGCGATAACCGGTCTGCGCGATCAGCCACTGCGCCATGTCGGTCGCGCTGGCATTGACGCCCGCGGCCGGCAATACCTGGTAGTAGGTCGATTTCGGCATCACCGGCACCCAGCCACCGCGTCCGCGCACGTGCGGATGCGCCCAGCGCGCGCTCGCCTCCAGCCCCTCCATGCCGACGCTCGCATCGTTCATGCCGAGCGGCTTGAGGATGCGGCGCTGTACTTCCTGGCCGTAGAAGGTACCGGTCGCGGCAAAGACCACGTCGCCGATCAGGCTGAAGGCGACGTTCTGGTAGGCGTAACAGGTGCCCGGCGCGCACTTGAGTGGCGCGTTCGCCAGCCGGCGGGTCAGGGTCGGGTAATCGACATAGGATTCGAGATCGCGATCGAAGGCATTGCGCGTCAGGCCGACCCGATGGCTGACCACGTCGGCCACGGTCACCATCTGCGTCGCGGACGGATCGCTGAGCTGGAAGTTCGGCAGGTACTGCGTGACCTTGTTGTCCCAGCGCAATGAGCCGTCGTTGACGAGCAGGCCGGTGAGCGTGCCGGCGAATGCCTTCGACAGCGAGGCGAGCCGGAACACGGTGTGGTTGTCGACCGGCTCGGCGGCCGCGACATCGGTGATTCCATAGCCGCGCACGCTGAGGATGCGGCCCTTGTGCACGATCGCCATCGCGAGGCCGGGCACTTTCTGGTTGGCTACCAGCGACTGTGCCAGCGCTTCCACC
>SCUY01000302.1 GCA_004322525.1 Lysobacter sp.
CAGCAGGTGCAGCATCGGGAATGGCGAACGGTTGGTCGCATGGGCCGCGTCGTCGGGATCGCCGCCGGCGAAGCGGTAATCCGGATGGAAGCTGGCGACCTGGATTTCGCCCTCCAGCCCGAGCGCGCGCACGCGGCTGTCGGCGACGTCGAGAAAGTCGTTGTAGTCGAGGAAGTCGCCCAGCACGTGCGGATGGATCAGCAGTGTGGTGTCGATGTCATCGGACGCGGCGGCGTGCAGGCGGCGCAATTCGTCGTCGAGGTCGTCCCGCAGCACATCCGGCGTGCGCGCGCCGCTCACCACGAACCGGATCTGTCGCCTGGCGTGCACCGCCTTGGCAAACGGGCACAGGTTCAGGCCGATCACCGAGCGCTCGAGCCAGGCGCGCGTGGCTGCAACCGGATCGCAGTCGTCGCGCATCAGGCCCGGGGCCGCGAGCCTGCGCGGACGTGGCCGGCGTGCTCAGTCACGGAAGTTTTCGAACTGCAGGGGCCGCTCGAATTCCGCGGCGCGCAGCAGCGCCATCGCGCCCTGCAGGTCGTCGCGCTTCTTGCCTGTCACCCGCAGCTTCTCGCCATTGATCTGGCTGTCCACCTTCAGCTTCGCGTCCTTGATCGACGACTGGATCTTCTTCGCCAGTTCGCGCTCGATGCCCTGCTTGACCAGCACCGTCTGCCGCGCGCCGGCCAAGTTGGTCAGCACGTCCTTGAATTCCAGGCAGCGCACGTCGATGCCGCGCGCGACGAGCCGCGCACGCAGGATGTCGTTCATCTGTTTGAGCTGGAAATCACTCGGCGCCGACAGGTTGATCGACGCATCGTCCAGTTCGAAGCTGGCTTCCACGCCCTTGAAGTCGAACCGCGTGGTGAGCTCGCGGTTGGCCTGGTCGACCGCGTTGGTGAGTTCGTGGGGATCGACTTCCGACACGATGTCGAACGAAGGCATGGCGGGGCCTCGGCGGGAGCGGGGCGCCCATTCTACGGGCGGCATGCCGTGACGACCCCGCTGCGTGGCACCCGGTACGGTCGGTGGATGCCTCTTCTGCTGCCGTTCCTGCTGCTGTTCGCCCTGTTTGCGATCGCCCTGCTGATGTGGCCGGTGACGTTGTGGCGTCGCACGCGCACTGGCCACCTGCGGCGACGGGTGCGCCTGTGGCCGTATGCGGTGCGCTTGGCCGTGCTCGGTTTTTCAGTCGTGCTGTACGTGCCGGTGACGCTAGCGGTCGCCGGCGGATGGGGCCTGCCCGTCGCCGAGCCGCTGTTCGGGCTTGCCATCGGCGTCGCAGTCGGCATGGTGTCCGCGGGTCTTGCGCGGCTCGATGTCGTCGACGGGCGCAGCTACCTCACGCCGAGTCGCATGATGGTACTGCTGGTGACGCTCGCGATCCTCGCGCGGCTCGGCTGGCTGGTGTACGAAGCCGCGACCGGCGATACATCCGTGCATGCACACGTACTGGCGATCGGTGGCGCGCTACTGGGCTATGCCGCCGGCCACAGCCTGCTCATGCTGTTGAGGTTGCGGCGTACCATGGCCGCTTCGCGCGCGCGGCGCTGATCGCATCGCGCGGATTTCCCGCAACGCCACGCAGGACCACCCGTGACCCCCGCCCCGACCCGGCCGCTGCGTGCGTCCCTGCTGATGCTGACGGCGGTGGCCGCGTTCTCGCTGATGGATGCAGGCCTCAAGCAGCTGTCCGCGCATTACCCCGCGTTCCAGGTAGCGGCGATCCGCGGCGCGGCCTCGCTCCCGTTCGTGCTCGTGTGGGCACTGCGACGCGGCGGATGGCACGGCCTGCGCCCCGTCCGCTGGCGCCTTCACCTGCTGCGCGGCGTGCTGGGCGTGGCGATGATGGCTTCCTTCGTATACGCCCTGAAGTCACTGCCGCTCGCGACCGCGTACTCGATCTTCTTCGTCGCTCCGCTGCTGGTCACCGCGCTGTCGGTACCGGTACTGGGCGAGCACGTCGGCCCGCGGCGCTGGACGGCGATCGTCGTCGGCCTGCTCGGCGTGCTGGTGCTGTTGCGACCCAGTGGAGACGGCTTCCTGAGTCTCGCCTCACTCGCGGTACTGCTTTCGGCGGTGATGTATGCGGTGAGCGCGGTCACCGTGCGGATGCTGTCGCGTACCGACACCACCCAGTCGATGATGGTCTGGCTGCTGGCGCTCCTGGCGGTGGGCGCCGGGTTACTCGCACTGCCCGCGTGGCAACCGGTACGCCTGGCGGACGCGATGCTGATCCTGGGCGTCGGCATGGCCGGGGCACTGGGCCAGTACGCGATCACCGAAGCTTTCCGACAGGGCGAGGCTTCGATGATCGCGCCGCTCGAATACACCGCGCTGGTGTGGGGCGTGCTGCTCGACCTGGCGCTGTGGCACGTGCTGCCCGATGCGATCACCTGGCTCGGCGCCGCGATCATTGTCGGCAGCGGGCTGTACCTGCTGCGGCGCGAACGCGTGAGGGCGGTATCGCCTGCGGTCGTCACGCCACCATAGATCCACAGCCGGGATTCGCGTACGTCAATCCGCCGCGCTCGTCTGATGGCACACCTGCGGGCGCTCCCGAGGGCTCGCGCAGCCAATTACACGAATGCTGCGAGCAATCCGTCGCTGTCAGGCGCAACCTGCGAGGCGGCGCCCGGTGCGCCACCCCAGCGTCACGGTCTTCGCGCCCCGTGTTATCGGCGGCGGAGCGGTGTGGCAGGCGTTGCTGGCACGTTTCCGTAGCGGCGCTGGCAGGCGTCACACCAGAACGCGCGGCGCTGGGCTTTGCCCAGGTACTGTCGATAGCTCAGTGGCGTGCCGTCGCGTGGGCAGGTCTTCTTCGCATGCACCTGCCAGTGCTTGCGAAGCACGAACTGCTTCTTCCATTCGTAGAAATCGAAACTGTACTGTCGTGCCTGGGTGATCAATTCGGTGAGCTTGCGCGACGGCAGCGCGCCCACCGGCGTTTCCGGATGCAGGCGGATGCGGTGCAGCACCTCGTTCTTGATGATGTTGCCGACGCCGGCGAAGATGTCCTGGTCTAGCAGCACGTCGGCGACGATCGCATCGGGCATGGATTTGAGCTTGCCTCGCGCGGCCTTCGGGTCCCAGTGGTCCGACATGACATCGGCCGACCAGTCATAGACATCGTCCAGCGGCGTCTCGATGAACCGCACCGAGCAGGCGTAGAAGTTCAGCCGACGCTTCTTGGTGAACGACAGCGCCAGACGCGGGACCTTGCCTTCCTTTTCCTCGTCGATCCGGTAGCTGCCGAACAGCAGCAGGTGGATCCGCACGGCGAGGTCATCGCCGAAATCGAGCAGCAGGTGCTTGCCCCATGTGCGGATGGCGCGCAGCGTGCGCCCGCGCAGGCGCTGGAGATCCTGCTTGCTGTTGCCGGACACCTCGCGGACTTTCAGCCCTGTCAGCGAGGCGATGTTTTCGCGGAGGATGACGAGTGATGGGCCTTCGGGCATGTTCAGGGCCCCGGCGAGGCAAGGCTGCCCTGCAACGCCGCCGCGAGCGCGGCATCTCCGTTGACGATATCCGCCCAGCGCAGTTCCAGGCCCTTGCGCCGCCCCTTCGGCACCAGCCGCAAGCGGGCAGCGTCGATCGTGAGCGTATAGGTCTTGCCCTCGATGTCGAGTTCACGGCGCAGCGGGGCGTCGAGTCTGGTGGTCATGCGGCGCTCCGGTCGATAAATCGGCGGCCGCAGGCTAGCGGCGGCAATGGACAAGGCGCGTGAATCCGAATCGCCGCCTGCCGCCTGGCACGGAGGATCCGGCCGCTTCGACGCCTGCGATGCCGCATCCGCAGCTCACGCGCGCTGGGGATGAAGCCGATTGGTTGGCGTCGTCACCGACACAGGCGAGAATGGTCCTTTCGCATAGTGCGGAGCTCCTGCATGGCTGATCCGAAGGAAGCACGCGTCCCTGACATCGGCGGTTACGACGGCGTGCCCGTCATCGAACTGCTGGTGGCGGTGGGCGATACGGTCCGCGCCGACCAGGGCCTGGTCACGCTCGAGTCCGACAAGGCGACCATGGAAGTGCCCGCGCCGTTCGCCGGTGTGGTGCGCGAAGTACGCGTCAAGCTGGGCGACAAGGTGGCCGAGGGCGCCGTGGTCGCCATGATCGAACCGGCCCAGGCCCAGGCCGCGCCGGTGACGCCATCTCCAGAGCCTGCGGGTATCCGGGCGGCGGCTGTCGATGCCGTGCCGGTGGCGATGCCGCCATCCGGGACGGACGCATTGCAGGCGCCGGGACGCGTCGAGCCGGTGGCGGTTTCGGGCACGCCCGACCGGCTTGCACAGCGCGAGATCGCCGCACATCCAGGTAGCGCGCCAGCCTCCGCCACTGCATCGGCGACGCCTTCGGAGGGCGGGCAGGAGCCGCCGCGGTCACCTCCGGTGTCGTTTGATTCCGATGGGCTGCTGCCCGGCTCGGTGCCCTATGCGAGCCCCGCCGTGCGCCTGTTCGCGCGCGAGCTCGGCGTGGACCTGTCACGTGTCACTGGCAGCGCGAAGGGCGGCCGTATCACCCGGGAGGACGTGCAGGGCCATGTCAAGCAGGTGATGGCGGGTGCATCGTCGCCCATGGGCGCGACGACATCCACGGGTGGCGGCCTCAACCTGCTTCCCTGGCCGAAAGTGGATTTCGCGAAGTTCGGGGAGATCGAAGTCCGCGACCTCACGCGCATACAGAAGCTTTCCGGCGCGAACCTCGCGCGCAACTGGGCGATGATCCCGCACGTCACCCAGCACGACGATGCCGACATCACCGATCTTGAAGCGCTGCGCGTCGCGCTCAACAGGGAGAACGAGAAGACCGGCACCAAGGTGACGATGCTCGCCTTCCTGATGAAGGCCGTGGTGTCGGCGATGCACAGGTATCCGGACTTCAACGCATCGCTCGATGCATCCGGCGAAAAGCTGGTGCTGAAGAAGTATTTCCATATCGGCTTCGCCGCCGACACCCCGAATGGCCTGGTGGTGCCGGTCGTGCGCGATGTCGACAGGAAAGGCGTGATCCAGCTCGCGCAGGAATCCGCGGAGCTCGCGAAGAAGGCGCGCGATGGCAAACTCGGCCCGGCCGACATGAGCGGCGGCTGCTTCTCGATCAGCTCGCTCGGCGGCATCGGCGGCACCAAGTTCACGCCGATCGTCAATGCGCCGGAAGTGGCGATCCTCGGCGTGTCCAAGGCCGCGATCCGCCCGGTATGGGACGGCACGACATTCCAGCCGCGGCTGATCCTGCCGTTGTCGCTGAGTTACGACCATCGCGTGATCGACGGCGCACTGGCCGCCCGCTTCACCGCCTACACAGCCCAATTGCTGGCGGACATGCGTCGCGTGCTGCTCTGAGCATGCAGCACGCACGTGCTGCACAGGGGTTGCAACAGGCTGGAAGCCGTGTCCGCGGCGTGGCGCAGGACAGCTGGCTGGGCGTGCAGCCGGTGCTCGATTACGAGATCGTGCGGTTCGCCGGGCTGCAGCTGACGGTCGGCGACCTTATCGCTGCTTTGCTGTTGATGGTCGTGGCCATCGCCGGATCCCGTTACGCGGCACGCATGCTGGCGCGCTATGGCGAGCGCGAAGGCGTCGATCATGCATCGGTGTACACGATGAGCCGCGTGGTCCGTTACGCCATGCTCGTCATCGGCGTGCTGCTGGCGCTTGAAGTCGCCGGTATACCCGTCTCGAAGTTCGCGGTGTTCGCCGGAGCGCTGGGCGTCGGCCTGGGCTTCGGTCTGCAGGCGATCTTCAACAACTTCATTTCCGGGTTGATCCTGCTGTTCGACCGCTCGATCAAGGTTGGCGATTTCGTCGAGCTCGAATCCGGCGTTCATGGCGTGGTACGCGACATCAAGATCCGTGCCACGCGGATCAGCACCAACGACAACCTCAATATACTGGTGCCGAACTCCGAATTCGTGAGTGGTCGGGTCGTCAACTGGACGCTCGAGGAAAGCGCGCGACGGATGCGGATTCCCTTCGGCGTTGCATATGGCAGCGACAAGGAACTGGTCAAACTCGCCGGCCTCGAAGCAGCGCGCAACGTGGCCTTCACGCTGGCGCAGGACGGCCCGCGCGGGCCGCAGGTGTGGTTGACCGGCTTCGGCGAAAGCCGGCTCGAGTTCGAGCTGATCGTCTGGCTCAACGCGGAGGCCACCCGGCGGCCGTCAGCGGTGCATGCGGCCTACAACTGGGCGCTGCATGGCGCGCTGACCCGGCATGCCGTCGAACTGCCTTTCGCGCAGCGCGATCTGCACCTGCGCAGCGTCTTCGGGCGTACCGGCGCGGAAGGCATTGCCCTGCTGCGGGGTGATGCCGGCGCACTCGGCGAACCGCCGGCGCCCGAAGCGCCGCCGCCCACGCCACGCGAGCGCGCTGCTCTGGCCGACAACGACGCGCAGCGCGATGTCGAGCGCCTGGCGCAGGATGCATCCCCGCCCGTGCACATGCACGGCAGCAGCCCACGAATCGAGGAGGAATGATGGCCCGCCAGATCGAAGTGACAGTGCCGGATATCGGTGGTTATGACGACGTGCCGGTAATCGAATTGCTGGTTGCCGTCGGTGATCACGTGGCCGAGAACCAGGGCCTGGCCACTCTCGAGTCAGAGAAGGCGACCATGGAAGTGCCGTCGTCGTCGGCCGGGGTGGTGCGCGAGTTGCGGATACGGCTCGGCGACAGGGTTTCCGAAGGCGCGGTGATCGCCGTGCTGGAGGTCGAAGAGGAGGGCATTGCGCCCGCACCGGCGGCCGATGCCAAGCCTGCTCCCATGCCGGCAGCCCGCACGGCCAGGCCCGATACGGATGCGAAGTCAGCGGCGCCATCGGCTGTGGCGGTGACCGCGGCGCCGGCGCCCGCCTCCGCGACGGGCCGCAAGCCCGATATCGAATGCCGCCTGCTCGTGCTCGGCGCCGGCCCGGGGGGTTACACGGCGGCGTTCCGCGCGGCCGACCTGGGCCTGGACACCGTGCTTGTCGAGCGCTACGCGAACCTCGGCGGCGTCTGCCTCAACGTCGGCTGCATTCCGTCGAAGGCATTGCTGCATGCCGCGGCGGTGATCGACGAGGCGCAGCACGCGGAGGATTACGGCATCAGCTTTGGCGCGCCGACGATCCAGCTCGACGCGTTGCGCACGTACAAGGAAAAGGTCGTCGGCCAGCTCACCAGGGGCTTGGCCGGCATGGCTAGGCAGCGCAAGGTGCGCACGGTGCAGGGCACCGGACGTTTCGTATCGCCACACGAGGTGGAGGTGCAGACCGGGGCGGGCGCGCAGTTGATCCGTTTCGAGCAGTGCATCATCGCCGCGGGCTCGCAGGCCGTGAAGCTGCCTGACTTCCCGTGGGGCGACCCGCGCATCATGGATTCGACGGACGCACTCGATCTGGTCGATATTCCGGCGTCGCTGCTCGTCGTCGGTGGGGGGATCATCGGCTTGGAGATGGCGACGGTGTATCGCGCGCTCGGCAGCGCGGTCACTGTCGTCGAGCTCGGCACGCAGCTGATGCCCGGCGCCGACACCGATCTCGTCAAGCCGCTGGCCGATCGCTTGAAGAAGCAGGGCGTCACCGTGCATCTGGATGTCAAGGCCGCGGGCGTCGAGGCTTCCGACGCCGGGGTCCGGATCACCTTCGAAGCGATGCAGGGCGGCAGCCCACCGGACGCGCAGACCTACGATCGCGTGCTCGTCGCCGTCGGCCGCAGCCCGAACGGCGCGAAACTGGGGGCCGAAACCGCCGGCGTGCAGGTCAGCGAGCGCGGCTTCATTCCCGTCGACCGCCAGATGCGGACCAACGTGCCGCATATCTTCGCGATCGGCGACATCGTGGGGAACCCGATGCTCGCGCACAAGGCGACGCACGAAGCCAAGC
>SCUY01000303.1 GCA_004322525.1 Lysobacter sp.
CCACGCACCGGTGCACGTGGCAGGCATGCGCCACGCACGGGGCCGGCCACGGCATTTCCTCGATGCCCTTGTCGCGCGCGGCCGCGTGCACGATCTGGACGATGGGTTGGACATCGGTGACCTGACGGTAGAACCGCTGCGGGAAACCCCCCGCATCGCGATCGCCCTGCGCGGGCAGCTCGGATTGCCGCCCCTGTAGATAGGCGGCGGCGGGCGAGCGCTCAGAACGTCAGCGACAGATTGTCGGCGGCCAGGCGCACGGCATCACGTGCCGCTTCGATCGCGGCATCCGGCGGCACGCGGCGTGGCCGTCGATCGAGCGTGCAGTCCAGCCCTCGTGCAAGGAACAATGCATGCGCATCGCGCAGCGGCTGCGCGATTGCCTGTGGCAGATGGCCGCCGTGCACCGCTGCATCGATCAGAGCCTGCGTATTGCGCGGCGTCATGAGCCCCGGATCGGCAGATGCGTTCTGCAGGACGATCGCCTGCAGCACGAACTCGATATCCACCAGCCCGCCCTCGCCCTGCTTCAGGTCGAAACGAGTGGCATCGCTGCGGTCGAGTTCAGCGCGCATCCTTCGTCGCATCGCGGACACCTGGTCGCGGACATCGTCCGCGGCACGCACGCGGGCAAGCGTCTCCCCACGCACCTGCTCGAATTGCGCGCCAAGCGACGCATCGCCGCTGATGCAACGCGCCCGGACGAGCGCCTGGTGCTCCCACAGCCAGGCGCGATCGCGCTGGTAGGCGGAAAAACTGTCGAGGCTCGATACGAGCAACCCTTTGGCCCCAT
Organism: Lysobacter sp.; assembly: GCA_004322525.1. Taxonomy (GTDB): domain Bacteria; phylum Pseudomonadota; class Gammaproteobacteria; order Xanthomonadales; family Xanthomonadaceae; genus Cognatilysobacter. Next base: position 794 of record SCUY01000303.1, read on the forward strand.
CGGGGCGCAGACGCACGTCGACGTCGTAGAGCCGGCCGGCGCCGGTGGATACGCCCAGCAGCGAAACCACTTTCTGCGCGAGGCGCGCGAACCAGCGCTGGGCATCCAGTGGGCGGCGTCCATCCGATTCCACCCCCGCTGGTGCGTCATACAGAAAGACCACGTCCAGGTCCGAGCCGAAACCGAGCTCTTCGCCCCCGAGGCTGCCGTAGCCGATCACTGCGAAGCGCGCCCCGGGCAAGGCGCCATGCGCCTGCCGGACTTCATCCTCCGCCAGCCCCAGAACGCGCATGACCACGCCGTCGGCCAGCCACGCCAGGCGTCGTGCCGCTTCCGCCGGGGGCTCGCGGCGATCACGCAGCGCGAGTGCGATACGGAAGCCCAGCGCCTGCCGGACTTCGTTGAGTGCACGTAGCGCCTGTTCGGTATCGGCCATCCCGGCGCAGCCAGCGACGAGTTCAGCCGCGATGCGCTCCCGGTCCGGCAGGGCGCCGCCGATACGCGCATCGAGCAACTCATCGAGAAGCAGCGGATGGGCGGCCAGCCGTTCGGCGAGCAGAGCACTATGCGCGACGACATCCACAAGGCGCGCGAGCGCGGCCGGCTGTTCGTCGAGCAGTGCGAGATAGGCACTGCGGCGCAGGACATTGCCGACCAGGGCGAGCAACCGTGGCAATGCGAGCAGTGGATCGCTCGACACCGCGACCGCCTGCAACAGTGCCGGCATGACGCGATCGAGCCGGGAACGCGTCGCATCACTGGCACCGCGCGCGGCGGGCGCACGGGCGAAGTCGCGTAACTGCGCATCGGCCTGCACGGCATCGGCGAACCCCGACTGCGCGAGCACGGCGGCGTCGCCGGCATCGGGCAGCGCGCTCCAGTAAGCGGCCAGGGCATCGGGTGTGGAATCGCGATCTCGCGGTGCGAGCAGGGCGGCGAACTCGGAGGCAACGCGTGCCCGAATGCCATCCAGCGCGACGGAAAAGCCGGCCCAGTCGGCATGTCCGAGCCCGCGCGCAATCCGCAGGCGGGACAGCGCGTCCGCAGGCAATGCATGGGTCTGTGCATCACGCAACATCTGCAGGCGGTTCTCGACTCGACGCAGGTGGCGGTAGGCATCCGCAAGCGCGGCCGCGGTATCGCTGTCCAGATGTCCGGCCTGCGCGAGTGCTTCAAGCGCGGGCAACAACCGGCGGGAACGCAGCGCCGCCTCGCGCCCGCCGCGGATCAGTTGCAAGGCCTGCGCGAGGAATTCGATCTCGCGGATGCCGCCGGGGCCGCGCTTGATGTCATCGGCAAGTTCACGGCGCGCGACTTCCGCAGCGATCGTGGCCTTCATGGCCCGCAGGCCGTCGAGCGCGCCGAAGTCGAGATAGCGGCGGTAGACGAACGGACGCAGCGTCTCGATGAACCGCTCGCCGGCGGCGACGTCACCGGCAACCGGTCGCGCCTTCTGCCAGGCATAACGCTCCCAGTCGCGTCCTTCGCGCTGGAAATACTGCTCGAGCGCAGCGAACGACCAGGCGAGCCGGCCAGCCGTGCCGAACGGCCGCAGCCGCAGGTCGACCCGATGGCAGAAGCCCTCGGGCGTGATGTCATCGAGCAGCTTCGCCAGTTGCTGGCCGAGCCGGGTGAAATAGGCTTCCGCGTCAAGCGGGCGCGGCCCATCGGATTCGCCGCCCTCCTCGTAGGCGTAGACGAGGTCGATGTCGGAACTGAAGTTCAATTCGCCACCGCCCAGCTTGCCCAGCCCGAACACCACCAGACGCTGCACCGCGCCGGCGGCATCGCGCACGTGGCCATGGCGTTCGGCGAATTGCTGCTCCAGCGCATCGAGCGCGAGCGACAGGCAGCGTTCGGCGAGATGCGTGCTGCCCGCGAGGGTCGCGTCGACGTCGTCGAGGCCGGTGACATCGCGCCAGACAAGCCGGACGGATTCGGCGATGCGATAGCGACGCAGCCGCGCGTGCCAGTCCGCAGGCGTACGCGGATCGAGGACGGGCTCGGGCGTCGCGCTGAGGCCAGCGCCGTCGAACAGGCGCTCACGCAAGTCCGGATCGCGCAGCAGCGCGTCGATGGCGAAGTCGCTCGCCAGGGCGATCCGGGTGAGGTGCTCCCGCCACGGCGTGGGCGGATCGAGACGCTGCAGGGCGCGGGCGACGAGGGCTTCGACCGCCTCGGCGGCCGCGTCGTGGGCGGTCATGCCACATTCTGGCATGCAGCCTGCGTGGCCCGGCGATCAGGCGGCTTCCGCGCTTCCGGCAGCCGGCGCGCAGGCAATAAAAAGCCCACTGCCATTGCTGGCAGCGGGCCTTGCTCCCTCCCCCACGTCGGGTGCACCCCTAGAGTTAAAGATGCGTGATGGGTAATGCACGCTGCATCGCAACAAATATCGCCTGTTCAGCTCGAAAGAAGGAACGAATCCGCGGATTCGCGGTTCACTCCACAAAAAAAAGCCCCGCCGAAGCGGGGCTTTTCCAGGCTTCAAGACCGGTTTCATCCACCCGTGCGTTGCGTGGGGTGTGAAAAAACCGCGGCCTCCTGTCCTCGCGGCGGAATCAGAAATCCATCCCGCCCATGCCACCCATACCGCCACCGCCGCCGCCCATGGCCGGCTCATCCTTCTTCGGCGCTTCGCCGACCATCGCCTCGGTCGTGATCATCAGGCCGGCGATCGACGCGGCATTCTGCAGCGCGGTACGCGTGACCTTGGTCGGATCCAGGATGCCGGCTTCCAGCATGTCGACATACTCGCCCGTGGCGGCGTTGTAGCCGTAGGAACCGTTGCCTTCCTTCACCTTGTTGACGATGACCGACGGCTCTTCACCGGCGTTCGTCACGATCTCGCGCAGCGGCGCTTCCATCGCGCGCAGCGCGATCTGGATGCCGTGGTTCTGGTCTTCGTTGATGCCCTTGAGGCCTTCGATGGCCGCACGTGCGCGCAGCAGCGCGACGCCACCACCGGGCACGATGCCCTCTTCCACCGCCGCACGCGTGGCGTGCAGGGCGTCTTCAACGCGCGCCTTCTTTTCCTTCATCTCGATCTCGGTCGATGCGCCGACCTTGATCACTGCAACGCCGCCGGCGAGCTTGGCCACACGCTCCTGCAGCTTTTCCTTGTCGTAGTCCGAAGAGGTCTCTTCGATCTGCGCCTTGATCTGCTTGATGCGGCCCTGGATGCCCTCGGCTTCGCCGGCGCCGTCGATGATGGTGGTGTTCTCCTTGGAGACCTGCACCTTCTTCGCGCGGCCCAGATCCTTGATCGTCGCCTTCTCGAGCTGCAGGCCGACTTCCTCGGAAATCACCGTACCGCCGGTGAGGATCGCCATGTCCTCGAGCATCGCCTTGCGACGGTCACCGAAGCCCGGTGCCTTGACGGCGACGACCTTGACGATGCCGCGGATCGTGTTGACGACCAGCGTTGCGAGTGCTTCGCCTTCGACTTCCTCGGCGACGATCAGCAGCGGCTTGCCCGACTTCGCCACGCCTTCCAGCACGGGAAGCAGGTCACGCACGTTCGAGATCTTCTTGTCGTGCAGAAGGATGAACGGGTCGTCCAGCTCGGCCTGCATCGACTGCTGGTTGTTGATGAAGTACGGCGACAGGTAGCCGCGGTCGAACTGCATGCCCTCGACCACGTCGAGCTCGTTCTCCAGGCCCGAACCGTCTTCAACGGTGATCACGCCTTCCTTGCCGACCTTGTCCATCGCCTGCGCGATGAGGTCGCCGATGTTCTGGTCCGAGTTGGCGGAGATCGCGCCGACCTGGGCGATTTCCTTCGACGTGGACGACGGACGCGAGATGTTCTTCAGCTCGGCGACCGCGGCGGTGACCGCCTTGTCGATGCCGCGCTTGAGGTCCATCGGGTTCATGCCGGCGGCGACCGCCTTCATGCCCTCGCGGATCAGCGCCTGTGCGAGCACGGTGGCGGTGGTGGTGCCGTCACCGGCGTTGTCGGAAGTGCGCGAAGCGACTTCCTTCACCATCTGCGCGCCCATGTTCTCGAACTTGTCGGCGAGCTCGATCTCCTTGGCGACGGACACGCCGTCCTTGGTGATCGTCGGGGCGCCGAAGCTCTTCTCGAGCACGACATTGCGGCCCTTCGGGCCGAGCGTTGCCTTGACGGCATTGGCGAGAACGTTGACGCCGCGCAGCATCTTGGCGCGCGCGTCCTCACCGAAACGGATTTCTTTGGCAGCCATGTGTTGTGACCTCTAGCTAATGTGGTTCGAAAGGATTGCGAGGGAATGGAAGGGCGCGATCAGCCAAGGACCGCGAAGATGTCGTCTTCCTTCACCACCAGGTACTCGGTGCCGTCCAGCTTCACTTCCGTGCCGCTGTACTTGCCGAAGAGCACCTTGTCGCCGGTCTTGACCTTGGGCGCGCGGATGTTGCCGTTGTCAAAGGCCTTGCCTTCGCCGACGGCGACGACTTCACCCTTGATCGGCTTCTCGGCCGCCGAATCGGGGATGACGATCCCGCCGGCCGAAACTTTTTCTTCTTCCATGCGCTTGATGACCACGCGGTCGTAGAGCGGCTTGATGTTCATGCATGAACCTCCGAACTGAAATGTAAGTGATTGAAACAAAAGCGAAAGACCAGAAATTTTAGCAGTCGCTCCCAGCGAGTGCCAAGCGGGGAACGACGCTCGCCCGCCGTGCGGGGCTGGGCGGAATATGGGATGGCTTCCACGCCTTTCAAGAGCGGGTCAGGAAAAAGATGCCAGCGTGAGTCCCGGTGCCCGGGATCGCCATGGAACAGATCGAGCGCGCCGGACAAAAAAAGAGCGCGCTCCGAAGAAACGCGCTCTCTGGTTGCGAAGGTGGCTATCCAAGCGTGCGCGATCCTGCGCGCCTCCCCTCAACCCTGACCCCCTGTCTGATCGACTTCCTGTCGACGTGCGGCAATTGTGGTCCCCTAACGTCATCACCGCCAATAGCGCGTGAAGACGTGCCATGCAACCTTTTGGTATCCCTTGGAACCGGCCATGTATGAAATCGTATTCATTCAGCGGGATTAAGCATGAGCACATTTCGCCCAGCTACCGAAAGCAGGCTATGTGAGGCGGCTATTGGTCACCCCGACACTTACGGTATCCTGCCTTTCACACCGGGAAAAGTGACGCTACGCGTCAGCCTACGATGAATGCCGAGCAGCGTATCCGCCTCGCCCGCCGCCATGCCAACCTGTCGCAGGCCGCCCTCGCCGCCGCCGTCGGGGTCCAACGCAGCGCGGTAAGCCATTGGGAAGCTGTCCAGGGCAAGTCGCCCAGCATGGCCAACCTGCGCCGGGTGGCATCCATCACCGGGGTGCAGTTCGAATGGCTGGCGACCGGCCGCGGGCGCATGGCGATGTCAAATGACGACACGCTCGACGCGGTAGCTGCCGTCGATGCCGCGATCGTGGAGGAGCCCTTCGAGTTGCGCATGCTCGCCGCCTTCCGCGAGCTTCCCTCACGCAGCAAGGCGCCGCTGGTCGAACTGATGGAGCAGATGGCCGAGTTGCGGACCGGGCGCGGCCGTCGCACAGCACCCTGATCGAGCGACACCGCGCCTGTCCACGCCCGCATCAACGGCATGTCGGCACCCCCTATGAGGGGTCCTCCGCATGAGGCGCCGGTAGAATTCGCGGATGTCCGCGCTCATCGTCCACTGCACCTGTCCCGATGCCGCCAGCGCCGAGCGCATCGCGGCGGCACTGGTCGAAACGGGCCTCGCCGCCTGCGTGCAGCAGGTGCCGGGGCTGCGCTCGACCTTCCTCTGGCAGGGGCGCGTCGAGCAGGCTGACGAGATCCTGCTGCTGATCAAGACCAGTGATGACCGTCTGGATGCAGTCATCGCCTCCGTCCGGTCGCTGCATCCGTATGAACTGCCCGAGCTGCTCGCGGTCGAAGCGCGCGGCGGATCTCCCGCCTACCTCGACTGGCTGCATGCCCGGACACGACCCGATGCCTGAACTCCTCCGCTTCGTCCGGCAGCTGGCGGCCTGCCTCCTCCTCGCTTTGGTCACGCTGCCCGCGCCGCCCGTGCACGCGGCGAACATCGAGGACCTGCTGCCGGTCGACCAGGCCTTCGCTCTGACCACCCGCGCCGAAGGCGATGGGATCGTGCTGCGCTGGGCCATCGCGCCGGGCTACTACCTCTACCGCCACCGCACATCCGTCCAAGCCGATGCCGGCTTCCAGGCGGGTGCGCTGCAGATGCCCCGGGGCAAGGCGCATACCGACGAATTCTTCGGACGCGTCGAGACCTATCACGACGAACTCGTCGCCCGGCTACCCGGCCAGGCGCGCGCGGCGCAGACGGTGCTGACCGTGCGCTACCAGGGCTGCGCCGACGCCGGCATCTGCTATCCGCCGCAGACGCGTCGGGTGACCGTGGCGCTCGACCTGCCCCCGGCCGTCGCACCGCGGGACCCGTTTGCGCGCAGCGTGATGGGGAAGGCCGGCCTGCAGGCCGGCACCGACGCGGCCCCACTCCCGGCCGAGCAGGCGTTCGCTTTCGATGCGATCGCCGCCGACGGCAATCGCCTGCTGCTGCGGTTCATGCCGGCGCCGGGCTACTACCTCTACCGCGATCGCACCACGCTGCAGCTGGACTCTGCGGCCACCCGTGCCGGGCTTCGGTTGGGCCGCCCCCTATGGCCGACAGCACGCGCCCATCGTGACGAGCACTTCGGCCAGGTGCAGGTCTATTTCGACGAAGCGGAAGTTCCGGTGCCGGTGCTTCGCCGCCGCCCCGACGCGACAGCGCTGCGGCTCACCGCCACTTTCCAGGGCTGCCAGACCGACGGCATCTGTTACCCGCCGATGACCCGCACGGTCGCGATCGACCTGCCGGCGGGCATTGTCGACACGAGCGCGGCGGCGGCCGGGGAGAGCCACCTTCCTGCCCTTGCCGCCCCTCCGATCGGTAGCAGGCCGGCAATACCGGCCGGTGAACGCGCCCTCGGCACTGCCGCGCTTCCCGATAACGGCCTGCGTACCCGCCCCCCGGCGCCAGCCCGGCCCGTCGAAGGCCTTCCCGGCACGCCACCGGGCCGCCCGGCACCGATCGGTGTGTTCTCGGCGCTGCTGCTCGCGCTGCTGGGAGGGCTCGTACTGAACCTGATGCCCTGCGTACTGCCGGTCCTGTCGCTGAAGGCACTGTCCCTGGCCGAAAGCGGCAGCCCCGCCACCGCCCGCCGCCATGCGCTCTGGTACACCAGCGGCGTTGTCCTGAGCTTCCTGCTGCTGGGCGGGGCGGCGCTGGCATTGCGCGAAAGTGGTCG
>SCUY01000304.1 GCA_004322525.1 Lysobacter sp.
CGCACCGGTTTCCCGAGCAGCATCCACCCATACCTGCACGAGCGGGCTACGCTCATCCGCGCTGTCGGGCAATAGCAGAACCAGTTCCGGCACCGCGGTGCCGCGGTCGACGAAGCGATGCCAGCCGGAGAGCGCTGCATAGCCGGTTATCACCAGCGCAATCCCGAGCAGGAACCTGCGCAGTCGCGGCGTTGCGATTCCACGCCTCACTGGACACGCCCTTCGCGTCCGGCCCAGACCGAGCCATGGATGCGATTGGCCGCCCCAAGCCGAATCTCCGGAGCGAGTACGGAGGCCTCACGGCCTTCCCGACCGATGTGTACGCCTGCATCGACGTGGACGCGGAGCTCCGAGGAGACGATGCCATCGATCATCGCGCTGGAGCCGATATCGATCCTGCCCCCCGCGAATACACTGCCGTGAACCCGGACTGATCGACCGATGGAGAGGTGCCGGTAGGCCTTCAGGCTGCCGATGATTTCGCAGCCTTCTCCGATTTCGAGCGAGCCTTCGACAATGACGTTTCCACTTACGCGAACGCCGGCAGGAATCCGCACATCCCCTCGCGCGCACCAGCGGCCCTGACGGTCGGGCCGCTCGATGAATGCGCTCCCCGAGGCTTCGTCGAGAGCGGCATCGATGGCGGTGACGACTTCTGGCCGGTCGAAATGGCCCGCGGTTTCGATGAGCGGTGCCGCCATGCGTCGGAACTCCGTGCGAGCACCAAGGCGGATCGCGGTGGCGGCAGTCGCGCGACCGAGCAGGCGACAGTCGTTGTCGGTGGTGATCGAATGGGCATCGATCCACCGCAGAACTGAAACCCGTTCACCGAGCACGGCATCCCCACTCTCCACCAGGGCGGCACGCACGATAGCGCCAGCGCCTGCGGTGAGATGCTCGAATGCCACGATCTCTCCGAAATAGCGGCATCCGTCTGCAAGCGTCACGCGTACGCCGACAAGTGTCGGATTCGATGTATCGGCACGGCCATAGCTTCCGTCCAGTGGTGAACTGCCGGCGAGGCGATACGCGGACGATGCCCCGACGCGCCGGAGATCGTGCGGATCACCGAAATCTTCACGGATACGGGCGCGCATCCGCTGTGCGAAGAACCTGGCACCGGCGTCGTCGTCGTCCGGGATATGCAAGGTGTTCGACCGGCCCCGGCGCCACTCGATCAACGCTGGCAGCAGGGGCAGCATGCCCAGGAGGACTACCAGCGCACCCAGTGCCGCAGCCCACAGCCAGGGCGTCATGGGGTGCGGTACCGGGCGGTCTTGTGCCAGACCAGTTCGCGGCGGAACAGGGAGTCGATAAAGACCTGTCTCAGCGTGATCCGGATTACCGCCACGAGACTCACGATGAAACTCAGCAGGACGAGCGGAAGCAGGCGAGCATTCGAGCGTTTTCCGTCGAGGTAACAGCCCGCCGCCAGCTCGAAAAACGCGGCGAAATTTCCGAGGCTGCCGTAAAGGAATACACCGAGCCCGAGCAGAAGCCAGTCGAACGGCAGCGGCTGGCCCAGATAGAACAGCAGCGTGATGAGCAGGAAGGCCGTGAGCGTCAGGACCGGCATGAGATAGATGCACAACAGCAACAACCCGTCGATCTTCTCGATGCCACGCAGGCGGCGGCTGCTCAATACTCCCCGGATGTGTCTTGCGAGCGTCTGGTTGTGGCCCATGGCCCAGCGCCCGATCTGACGGCTGCGTGTTCCCCAGCTTTCCGGCACTTCTTCATAGCATTCCGCACGGTTCTGGTACGCGGTCTTCCAGCCTTGCAGAAGCAGCCGGAAAGTGAGCTCGGTGTCCTCGGCGAGGACATCGTCCGCCCAGCCGCCAACCGCCCGCAACGCCGACATGCGCACGCCTCCGGTCGTGCCGCCGTACTGCGGCACCAGCTTGAGCGTCATGCGTGCCTGCTGATCGACCTGGTAGCCGCCGGAGCGCTCGATGTCCAGCAGCTTGGTCAGCAGACTGCGATTTGCATTGAGCGGAACGACGCGCCCCATCACCGCGCCAATTTCCGGATCGAAGAACGGCGCCACCAGCTGACGGATCAGCCCTTTTGACGGTATGTAGTCGGCATCGAAAACCACGAGGACTTCGGACTGGACCGAGCCGGCGGCATCGCGCAGTGCGGCGGCCTTGCCCGGCCGCCCGGCATCGCGGTGGAAGGGGACGATCCGGTCGGGATACAGGCCGACGTATGCATCGATGATCGCGCGCGTGGCGTCGGTTGAACGATCGTTCACCGGCAT
>SCUY01000305.1 GCA_004322525.1 Lysobacter sp.
CCGCGCCCGTGGACTGATCGACGAATACGTCTGACCGGGCCACACGATTCCTGGCAGGCGGGATGCAAGCCCATGCGCGTCGGACCAGGCCTGACGCGCCGTACAGCACGCGCGGCCGGAAGCGTCCTGCATGCCCTGACGGATTTCCGTCCCATCCCCGTTCAGCCGTGCGTCAAGACTTCGGCAGGACGCCGCCGGTCGCGTGGCATGCGGATTGCAACGCAGAGGCGAGCCACAGGAGCCCACCGCGTGTCCGCACAAGTCGCCCCCGCCGCTGCCATCCCCGATACCGGGCCGCCGAAGAAGAAGCGCAGGAAACTGCTCGTGATCGCCGCGGCTTTGCTGGTGGCGGGCGGTGGAGGCGGTGCGTGGTGGTGGAGCGGGCGCGCGCATGCGGATGCGGCATCCGCCGCACCGAAGCTGCCGACGCAGTACGTCGCGATGGAGCCATCGTTCGTCGTCAACCTGGCCGATACCGACGGCGTGCGTTATCTCCAGGCCGATGTGCAACTCGCGACCCGCGACCCGGAAACCGTCAAGGCACTGGAAGAACAGGCGCCCGCGCTGCGCAACCGCCTGCTCCTGCTGTTCGGGCAGCAGACGAGCACACAGCTCGCGCAGCGCAGCGGCAAGGAACGCCTGCAGGACACGGCGCTTGTCGAAGTGAAATCGGTACTGAAGTCCGAGGGTGCACCGACCAAGGTCGATGCGGTCATCTTCACCAGCATCGTGACCCAGTGACGGAGAGCCGATGAGCGCCGACCTGCTTTCGCAAGACGAGATCGATGCCCTCCTCCATGGCGTGGACGCGGGCGCGATCGAGGTCGAACCGCCGGCCGCTGCGGGCGAGGCGCGCAACTACGATTTCGCAAGCCAGGACCGTATCGTCCGCGGCCGCCTGCCGACGCTGGAAATGATCAACGAGCGCTTCGCGCGCACGTGGCGCATCGGCCTGTTCAACCTGCTGCGTCGCTCGGCGGACCTCTCGGTACGTGGCATCGACGTGATCCGCTTCGGCGAGTACATGCATTCGCTGCAGGTGCCGAACAACCTCAACCTGGTGAAGATGAAGCCGCTGCGCGGCACCGCGATCATCGTATTCGAGCCGCGCCTGGTGTTCACCACCGTCGACAACTTCTTCGGCGGCATGGGCAAGTACCACACGCGCATCGAGGGCCGCGAGTTCACGCCTACCGAAATGCGCGTGATCCAGCTGCTGTTGAAGCAGACTTTCACCGACCTCGCCGAGGCCTGGGCACCGGTGTTGCCGGTTGAATTCGAGTACCTGAACTCGGAGGTGAATCCACATTTCGCCAACATCATCTCGCCGCGAGAATTCATCGTGGTGAGCCGCTTCAACGTCGAGCTGGAGGGCGGCGGCGGTGAAGTGCATGTCGCCCTGCCCTATTCGATGCTCGAGCCGATACGCGAACTGCTCGATGCCGGCGTGCAGAGCGATCGCATCGAGAAAGACGAGAACTGGACGCGTAGCCTGCGCACGCAGTTGCAGGATGCCGAAGTGGAGTTGCGCAGTTCGCTCGCGCACCGGCAGATCAGCCTGCGCGAGCTCAGTCGCATGAAAGTGGGCGACATCATCCCGATCGACCTGCCCAGACAGTTGAGCATCGAGGTGGAGAACACGCCCCTGTTCGCGGGTGAATTCGGCACGCACAACGGCAGGAACGCCATCAAGATCACGCACGTGAACGCGCCGCGCACGTTGCTTCCCATCGAATCACTGAGCGAGACGCCATGAACGACTCCGATGCCGCGGCACGCGCCGCGTTCGATCCTCTCTCCGCCGATGCCGCCCCCGCCGGGCCAGACCTCAACCTCGACGTGATCCTCGACGTCTCGGTCACACTGTCGCTCGAGGTCGGTCGCACGCGCATTCCCATCCGCAACCTGCTGCAACTCAACCAGGGCTCGGTGGTGGAGCTCGAGCGCGCGGCCGGCGAACCGCTGGATGTCTACGTCAACGGCACACTGATCGCGCAGGGCGAAGTGGTGGTGGTCAACGACCGCTTCGGCGTGCGGCTCACCGACGTGGTGAGCCCGTCCGAGCGCATCAAGCGCCTGAAGTGACCGGAATGGGGCCGGCCATGGAGGCGGAGACTGTCGAGCCCGTGATGGGCGGCCCTGCGGCCACCGGCGCCATGCCGGCCGCTGCGAACGCGGTGCCGGCGCCAATGGCCACCCCCGCCCAGCAAGCCACCGGTTCAACCGCCGCCCCTTCACCCGCTACGGCGACGGAAACGGCGGCCACACCGGCGCAGCCGAAGATCACCTTCCCGGTGCGTCCTGCCATCGCCGCGCATGCCGGCGCGCCGGCGCCTGTCCATGCGGCCACGTCCGACGCCGGCAGCATTGGCGGTGCGGTGTTCTCGCTGCTTCTGGTCATCGGGCTCATCCTCGGCCTCGGCTGGCTCGCCCGGCGCATGCCCGGCATGCAACGCGGTGGCGGCAATGCGCAGCTGAAAGTAGTGGCGAGCATCGCGCTCGGGCCGCGCGACCGCGCGATGGTGGTGGATGTGGGCGGCACGCAGTTGCTGCTCGGCGTAGGCACGGGCGGGATACGTACCCTGCACACGCTGGAGCATCCACTGGCCGTTGCCGAATCCCCTGGCGCGTCCCCCTTCGCACAAGTCCTCGCGCAGCATTTCGGGCGCAAGCCATGACCCGTCGCCCCGAACGCCTGATGCGCCTGGTGTACGTGCTCATGCTGAGCGTCGGGCTGACCTACAGCGTGCTCGGCAATCTTTCGCACGCGCAGGGCGCGCCCCGGAGCCCCAACGCCGCCACCGCCAACGCGCAGCCCGCCACCGCCCCATCCTCGCGACCGCTGCCGTCGGTGAACGTCGGCCAGGTGGGCGGGCAGCCGGTGAGCATGCCGCTGCAGGTCCTGCTGCTGATGACCGGCATCACGCTGTTGCCGGCAGCCTTGATGGGCCTCACCGCATTCACCCGCATCATCATCGTGCTCGGCCTGCTGCGGCAGGCGCTCGGCACCGGGCAGACGCCGAGCAACCAGGTGCTGCTCGCGCTCGCACTGTTCCTCACCTTCATGGTGATGACGCCGACCTTCGACGCCGCCTGGGCCGCGGGTATCGGCCCCTATCTCGACGGCACGATGGACTTCAAGTCGGCCTGGGCCGCCGGGTCACAGCCCTTCCGCGGCTTCATGCTGGCGCAGGTGCGTGAGACCGACCTGATGACGTTCGCCGGCCTCTCCAACAGCGGCCCCTACGCGACCGCACAGGACGTTCCCTTCAGCGTGCTGGCCGCCTCGTTCCTCACCAGCGAGCTCAAGACCGCCTTCGAGATCGCGTTCCTGATCTACATCCCGTTCGTGATCATCGACCTCGTCGTGGCCAGCGTGCTGATGTCGATGGGCATGATGATGCTCTCGCCGATGATCATCTCCGCACCGTTCAAGATCCTGCTGTTCGTACTGGTGGATGGCTGGGTGCTCGTGGTCGGCTCGCTCGCCGCCAGTTTCAACCCGGTGGCCTGACATGACACCCGAAACCGCGCTAACCGAAATCGCCCGCGGGCTCGAGATGGCCCTGCTGCTGGGCGGCCCGCCCCTGCTCACAGTGCTGGGGGTAGGCGTGGTCGTGGGCGTCGTGCAGGCGGCGACGCAAATCCAGGAGCAGACGATCGGCTTCGTGATGAAAGCGATCGCGCTGGTGGGCGCGTTCGCGCTGGCCGGTCATTTCCTGCTGGGGCGGCTGGTGTCGTTCACCATCGACCTGTTCCAGCGGATACCGCAACTGGTCGGTTGAGCAGCCGGGCCATCGACCACGCGGGATCATCCCGCGAATCACGCATGCCGGAGCATCAAGCAGCGATGCACCTCAGGCGAACAGCGCGTCCGCATCCAGCAGCACGGTCGGAACGTCCGAGACGCGCGCCACGCCCAGCGTCGGCCCCGGATCGGTGCCTGCGAGCGGCGGCTCTACATGCTCGCGTTCCAGTGAGACAACGTCCTCGACGCCGGTGACCAGCACGCCGATCAGTTCGTCATCTCGCTCCACCACCACCACGCGGGACTGTTCGCACTCGCTCACCGCACCGACGTCGAGCCATAGGCCGAGATCGAACACGGGCACGATGCGTCCGCGCAGGTTCATGACGCCGAGCACGGCATGGCTGGCGCCGCGCATGGCCACCACCGGCGCCACCCGCACCACCTCCTGCACGCGCAGCAGTTCGAAGGCGTAGCGGTCGCGGCCGACGGCGACGCGCAGCCAGCGGTTGCCGCCCGTTGCGGTACGCACGCGGGGTGCTGTCGTGGCAAGCCGCGGAATGGTTGGAAGATGCGTGACCGGCGCCGGGTATTCGGGTGGCGCAGGTGGCGGATCGATCAGCACCGGCATGCGTGCCGGCACGACGCACACGTCGCCGGCCGCTGGCGTGACGTCCGCGCCCAGGAGTTCATCGATGTAGGCATCAAGCGTGGCCATGGTCATGCGGCTTCGCACTGGAACGAGAGGGGGTCGAGCAGCCATTGGAGCGCCTCGCGATACGCATCGGCCCCGCGGCTATGAAGAGAGGGCGCGGATGCGATGGCCACCGCATCGCGCAGCCGCGTATCGAGCGGAATGGGATCGGGGCAGACGCGTTCGCCATAGCGTTCGCGCAGTTCCTGCAGGCTCTGCATGCCGGCCCGTGTGCGCTTGTCATGCAGTGTCGCCAGGATAGCCTGCGGCAACGGGCGGCGACGCGAGCGCTCCACCATCTGCGTGGTGCGCAGCATGTCGCGCAGGCCATGCAGGGCGAGCGGGTCGGTCTGCGTCGGTGCGACCAGGCGGTCAGCGGCGGCGAGCGCATTGATCATCAGCAGGCCGAGTGTTGGCGGGCAGTCGAGCAACGCGTAGTCCCACAGATCGCGGGCGGCATGCAGGGCACGTCCGAGCGAGAGCCCGAGACCCGGCTGGCTCGCGCCGCGACGTTCGAGCGTGGCCAGTGCCGGCTGCGAAGGGCACAGTTGCAGGCCCTCGACCGCCGTGGGCCGCGCGAACCGCGACAGCATCGCGCCGGCCTCGACGAAGATCTCGTAGCTGCCACGCGACGGTGGATCGACGGGCACACCGAAGGCATGCGACAGCGAGGCATGGGGATCGAGATCCACCAGCAGAACGCGATAGCCGGCATCGACCAGCCCGCGCGCAAGGCACAGCGTGGTGGTGGTCTTGCCGACGCCACCTTTCTGGTTAGCGATCGCCCAGGTCTTCATGTCAACCCGCGCCTCCCGCGCCCGCTTCCGTGGCGACGGCGACCGGCATTGCACGCGTGAGTGCATCAGGCCCCTGCGGCGGTGCGAGGATCACCAGCATCACGCGACGGTTGGCGTTGCGTCCGGCCAGCGTGGCGTTGTCGCCCACCGGCTGGTATTGGCCAAAGCCGACCATCGACATCCGTACGGGCGCCACGCCACTTTCCGCGAGCGTATGCAGCACGCTGGCCGCGCGTGCCGCGCTCAACTCCCAGTTGGACGCAAATGCGGGTGTGCGGATCGGCTGATCGTCGGTATAGCCCTCGATCCGCACCGCATTCGGCTCGCCACGCAGCACTTCGCCCAGGCGGCGCACCGTATCGAGCGCGAGCGTGCTGGGCGCGGCGGACCCGCTGGCGAACAGCAGGTCGCTCTGGATCTCGACCTCGAGGTAGTCGCTTCCCTGCCGTACGCGCACCAGCTTGCGTGCGACGAGCTCCGACAGTGCATCGCCGATGCGCGCACCGATCGCCTGCAACTGGCGGCCGGCCTGCGCGCGCGCGGCCTGTGCGGCGATCGGATCGGTGAGCGTGGGCCGTACCTGCGGCACCGTCACCGCGACCACGCGCGTGGGCCCGGCCGCGCCGGCACTCGACAGCGAGGGGTGGTCAAAGGACGAGCCGCGACGTTGCGCGATGCCCAGCTGGATTGGCGTCAGCGTGCGCGGCGCACCACCGAACGCGGCATTGAGCGAGTCGGAAACCTGCCGGTACTTGCCGGCGTTGACTGTCGATATCGCGTACATCACCACGAAGAACGCGAGCAGCAACGTCACCAGGTCGCCATAGGGAATGGCCCAGGCCTCGTGGTTCATATGCTCGTCGTGGATGTGCCGATGCGCCATCAGTGCAGGTATCCCGACAGGCGTGCCTCGATGTTGCGCGGGTTCTCGCCCTGCGCGATCGCGATCAGGCCCTCGATGAGCATTTCGCGCTCGAGCACCTGGTCGTTGACGACGCCCTTGAGCTTCGAGGCGATCGGCAGCAGTGCGAGGTTCGCCGAACCGATGCCGTAGATCGTCGCGGTGAACGCCGCCGCGATGCCGTGTCCCAGCCGGCTCGGGTCCGCGAGATTCTTCATCACCGCCATCAGGCCGAGCACCGCACCGATGATGCCGAGCGTGGGCGCGTAGATGCCCATGCCCTCGAACACTTTCGCTGCCGCCATGTCGCGATGGCGCTGGCTCTGCATCTCGATCTCGAGCGTGTGGCGGATCGCTTCGGGCTCGCTGCCGTCGACGACCATCTGCAGCCCCTTGCGCAGGAATTCGTCCTCGATCAGCGCGAGCTCCGGCTCCAGGCCGAGCAGGCCCTGACGGCGCGCTACGTTGCTCCATTCGACGATGCGTGCGACCAGTACAACCGGCTCGCGCGCAGGCGGCCTGAATACCCAGCGCAGGATGCGCATCGCCCGGCGGAAGGTGGCCAGCGGGGTCTGCACGAGGATCGCCGCCAGCGTGCCGAGCACGACGATCACGAAGGCCGCCGGTGACCACAGCCCCGACAGGCCGGCGCCCTTGAGCATGCTCCCGCCGACCAGCGCGACCAGCGCCAGCACGATGCCGATAAGGGAGAGTCTGTCCATCGGGACCATTAACGGGTCCGGGACGCGGTTTCTTGAGCTGACAACGCCATGCCCGTCGACCGGGAGCCTTCCGCCGCAGGCTTTGCCGGCATCGGTCGGGCGC
>SCUY01000043.1 GCA_004322525.1 Lysobacter sp.
TGGCGGGGCTGGCGGGCGTCATCGACTGGGAGTGCGCCGACATCCGTGACCTGGCGCTGGCCCCTGCATTGGCGGCGCCGGGCGCCATCGCCGGGCTCGTGGTCTGCAATCCGCCCTATGACGCGCGCCTGGCGGCGGAACCCGCGCTGTATCGCGCGCTCGGGGACGCGCTGCGTCGCGCCGTCCCCACTTGGCGCGCCTGCGTGCTCTGCGGTGACGAACCGCTCGCCCGCGCGACCGGCCTGCGCGCGCAGAAGACCTATCGAATCTTCAATGGCGCGATCGAGACCGTGCTGCTGACCGTTGAACCCATCGGGCCCCTGCGCCAGTCCGTGCCGGCTGAAACCGTCGCACTGACAGCGGGCGCGGAGATGGTCGCCAACCGGCTGCGCAAGAACCTGCGCAAGCTGAAGGCATGGCGTGAGCGGGAGCAGGTGACCTGCTTCCGCGCCTACGACGCCGACCTGCCCGAATACGCAGCGGCGATCGACGTCTACGCCACCGACGAACGCGAACCGCGAACCTTCCTGCATGTGCAGGAATACGCGCCGCCTGATGACATTCCCGAAGCCGACACCCGTCGCCGTCGCAACGAATTGCTCGCCGCCGCGCGTGAGGTGTTCGCGGTGCCCCGCGAAAACGTTGCGATGAAAACCCGCGAGCGTGGAAAGGGCGGCAGCAAGTACGGGCAATTCGACCAGCGCGGGGAGTTCGTTGTCGTGCGCGAGGGGGCCGCGCATCTACGCGTCAACCTGTTCGACTACCTCGACACCGGCCTGTTTCTCGATCACCGGCCGATGCGGCTGCGGCTCGCCGACGAAGCCGAGGACACCCGCTTCCTCAACCTGTTCGGCTACACCGGTGCGGCGACCGTGCATGCGGCGCTCGGGCGCGCGCGCACCACGACTACCGTCGATCTGTCCGGCACGTACCTGCAGTGGTGTGCCGATAACCTGCAGGAGAACGGCCTCGGCGGTGCGCGCCATCGGCTCGTGCAGGCCGACGCGCTCAGCTGGCTGGAAGCGGACAGCAACCAGTACGACCTCGTCTTCTGTGACCCGCCCACTTTCTCGAACTCCAAGCGCGCGGGCGATTTCGACGTGCAGGCATCGCACGTGCGCCTGCTGCGCGCGGCGATGGCGCGGCTCGCACCGGGGGGCGCCCTGTATTTCTCCAACAACTTCCGCCGCTTCCGGCTCGACGAGGCCGCATTGGCTGAATTCGCACGGGTGGAGGACATCAGCGCCGCGACAATCCCGCCGGACTTCGCGCGCGACGCACGCATCCACCGCTGCTGGCGCATCACCGCGCAATGAACCCGGCGGCCGGCACCCTGTAGCACCGGCAACGCCTGTCGTCGCAGGGCGCATGCGTGGAACGAATCGTGTCGATGTGCGCGCTACTCCAGCGAGCATGGCGCACCATCCTGCAGGTTCCCATCACGAGAACTTCCCATGCGTCCCGATTCCGCACGCATCGCCCGGGTTGTCACCGGCATGCCAGCCACCGATGGTGCCGGCGTGCGCCTGAGCCGGGTGATCGGCACGCCGCAGCTGCCCGATCTCGATCCGTTCCTGATGCTCGACGAGTTCGGCACCGACCGCCCGCAGGATTACCTCGCCGGTTTTCCCGACCATCCGCATCGCGGTTTCGAGACCGTCACCTACATGCTGGATGGCCGCATGCGCCATCGCGACAATCATGGCAACGAAGGCGTGCTGGTGCCTGGCAGCGTGCAGTGGATGACTGCCGGCCGCGGGCTTGTCCATTCGGAGATGCCCGAGCAGCAGGAGGGGCGCATGCGCGGTTTCCAGCTGTGGGTGAACCTGCCGGCACGCGACAAGATGATCGAGCCGCGCTATCAGGAATTCGCGCCCGAGCGGATCCCGGTCGTCAGGCCCGGTGCCGGTGTGGAAGTGCGTGTGATCGCGGGGCAGGTGGGGGAGATGCATGGCCCGATCGACCAGCCCGCTACCCGCCCGGTCTACCTCGACATCGCTCTCGACGCTGACGCGCGCTGGGATTACGCGCTGCCCGAGGGCCACGCCGGCTTCGTCTATGTCTTCGAGGGCGAAGCCATGGTGGGCGCGGGGGCGCAGCCGCTGCGCATGCAGCAACTCGGCGTGCTTGACGGTGGCGCGGTCGTCGCCATGGTCGCGGGCCCCGGCGGCGCGCGTGTTTTGCTGGTCGCCGGACGCCCGCTGCGCGAACCCGTCGCCCGCCACGGCCCGTTCGTGATGAACACGCGCGCGGAGCTGCAACAGGCGTTCGCGGACTACCAGGCGGGCCGGTTCTGACCCGCCCGCCGGAGTGTGGCCTTACTTGCTGCTGAGCTGCGCGCCGTTGGCGCCGAAGCGCAGGTCGTTCGCGTTGGCGATCGACTGGCCCAGCTCGTCTTTCGAACGTGCCTGGATCCACAGGTAGGCGACGCGTCCGTTCCCCAGCGGAACGAGCGTTTCGCGCGCTTCGAGGTCCGGCCGGCTTCCGATCTCGCTGCGATACCAGAACGTCGGGCGCCCATCGATCGACGCTTCCTCGGCACGGTTCGCCCGCCCCGGCTTGAAGGCGCTCTTCGCGGCGACGTACAGCCCGAACGCCTCGCTCCCGTCGGCGCGCAATGCACGACAGAACTCGGTATCGCCTGCTGCCTTGTATTCCCAGGTCAGGCCGCTGCTCGCGGGGAGCCGCGGACATTGCGAACCTCCCGCGGATTGCGCGATGGCCACCGATGCGAGGCCGAGCAGCGCCACGCCCACCCCTGTGCGAATGCTGGTCTTCATGTTGTCCCCCTCGTGCCGCGCGGCAGGTGCCACGACCACGCTCCGAACATAGTCCAGCCTGAAAGGCTTGACAAATACCTTTCGAACGGTTTAGCGCATTCAGGCGGCTTATATGGCGTGATGCGTCAATTGCGGACGCGGAGCGTCACACGGCTGTGTGGCTGGATCCGCGGGCCATTAAATTCAGCGGGCCGGGTCGATCCGTATTTCGACCGGGCCATCGGCACCTGCACCCACCGAGACCAGCCCCAGCCGCCAGGCGCCCAGTACGGCGCTGGTGCTGCGTTCGGTGTTGAGTACCACCTCATGCACAGTGCCTGCGTCGCGATGTTCAAACGCCACGTCGGCATCGCCCGCGCGGATGCAGGCCACGCCCGGAGGGCAGCGCGAGTCGTTGCGGAGGCCGACGAAACGGAGCGTCGAGCGATCGGGCAGGGCCACGGTGTCCCCCGGGGCGAGCGATGCGGTGCCGCCGCTGCGAAGCACACGCCCCTCACCAGCGCTGGCACAGGCGGAGAGATCGGAAGAGCGTC
>SCUY01000306.1 GCA_004322525.1 Lysobacter sp.
GCGCACGACGGAGCGCTCCTCGCGCGTGGTCATCATCGCGGTGCGTTTGCCCGCGCGCTTGAGCAGATCGCTGAAACGCTGGCGGTCGGCGGCGTCCAGCTCGACAAGCAGCGCCGGCAGGTCCAGCAGGGCGCTCTCCAGGGCTCCGGTAATGTTGCTCCCGCTCGATTTGATCGCGCCGATGGGCGTGTTGATTTCGTGGGCCACTCCGGCGATCAACTGGCCGAGTGCAGCCATCTTTTCCGAATGCACGAGGTGCGCTTCGGCCTCGTGCAGGTCGCTCAGTGACTGCGCGGCCTGCGCGCGCGCGGCCTCGGCGGTTGCGTAGGCGTCAGCATTGGCCAGCGCGATCGCTGCGTAGGCAGTGGCCGACCGGAACACCTCGAGTTCGCGCTCATGGTAGGCATCGGACTGGTGGCTCTGGACGGTGACCACGCCGATCCGCCGGCCGTTGGCGATGAGCGGGCGGAATACGGCCGACAGGATGGGCGCTGACTGCGTGATGTTGGTCGCCGTGGGTGCGTTGTCCAGCTGTGTGTCGTTGAACAGGGTGAGCTCACGATCTTCTCGAAAGGTGAGCACCGCCAACGACGTCGCATGATCGAGCGGGTAGCTGGTGTTCGAATCGACCACGCCGTCCTCGACGTAGTAGACGTAATCGAGTGAATCTCCGGCTGGCGAGAGCAGCGCGACACCGAAGGCATCCATCGGCAGCAACGCGGCGATGTGCCGCTCCATCGTCCTGCAGATCGACAGCACATCCAGGCTGCCGGTCAGGTCCTTGCCGATGTCGCCGAGCAGCCGAAGCGTCTCCGCCGACGCAGCGAGTTCATCGTGCGCCCGCTTCAGCTGCATGTTGGCGTGCCAACGGGCGACGATCGCGGCCACGTGGCTCGCGACGTAGCTCAGCAGGTCGAGCTCGGCCTGCGTGTAGGTCACAGTCGCGCTGTAACTCTGCACGATGATGAGCCCGTAAACCTTGTCCTGCGCGATTAGAGGCGCGCCCATCCAGCTGTTGAAGTCGGCGACCCCGCGTGGCGCGCGGATTTCGCCGGCGGCCACGAGCGATTCGAAGAGCGCGTGGTCCATCAGCCACGGCAGGCGGCTGCGGATCACCAATGACGAAATGCCTTCCCCGTACGGGAACGACTCCGGAACTTCGTTCGGATCCTCGTCGACCAGGTATCGCTGCCGGATCAAGCCATCATCGGCGTCGTAGGTCGCGATGATGAAGTTCTTCGCGTACATCAGCCGGCCGACGATGGCATGCAGTTCCGCGTAGTGCTCGTGCTGCGGCGTGTCGGTCGCGGACAGCGATGCGATCTCGTAGAGCGCGCGCTGCAACTCCTCGGCGCGCCGGCGTTCGGCGAGCTCGGTCTCCAGCGCCGCGATGCGTTCCAGAAGATGCGCGGAATCTTCAGTCATGCTCGGTCTCGACCCGGTCGCGGCCGGCAGCCTTGGCGCGATAGAGGGCGGCATCGGCGCGGGCCAGCAGCTTCGCCGCGGTATCGTCGGCACGGCAGGTGGCGACGCCGAAGCTGGCCGTGACACGTCCGACGCAGGGAAATGCATGGGCCGCGATCGACTCCCGTAGCTTCGAAGCAGCAGCCGTCGACGCAGCCGCATCGCAGTGCCGGCACACGATGACAAACTCCTCGCCACCCAGCCGGCCGAGTGCATCCGCTTCACGCGAGTGATCGCGCAGCAATTTCGCAATTGCGACCAGAACGTCGTCGCCGGCGCCGTGGCCGTAGGTATCGTTCACGCGCTTGAAGTGATCGATGTCGAGCATGACGATCGACACCGAGACTCCGTATCGCTTCGCGCGGACGAGTTCCTCGTCGAGCAGCTCGTCCAGCTTGCGCCGGTTGTAAAGGCCGGTGAGCTTGTCGGTCACGGCGAGCACTTCCAGCAGGCGATTCTTTTCCAACAGCTCTTCGGTGCGCGCGGCGACGATCTCCTCCAGCTCCGCATTCATGCGTCGCAGCGCCTCGTTTTGTCGGACCAGGTCGCGCTCCTGGCAATAGGCGCGGATGGCGGCTCTTACGGTCAGCACGACATCCTCGTTGAGGAACGGCTTCTCGAGGAACCGGTACAGGTTGGCGTGGTTGATGGCGCGCTTGACGCCCGACATGTCGCTCTGGCCGGTGAGCAGAATCTTGACCGTGTTTGGAGAGAGCTCGTGCAGCTGCATCAGCAATTCATCGCCGCGCAGCCCCGGCATCATGAAGTCGGAAATCACCAGGCCCAGTTCCCGGCCCTGTGCGCGAAGCTCGGCCTCGATCTCGAGCGCCTCCTCGCCGCTTTCCGCGAACTCCACCTGCAGCTCGGAACCGAAATGGGTCGACAGCATGCTGCGCAGTGCGCTGAGCACGGTCGAGTCGTCGTCCACGCACAGGATGATGCTCGTCTCGTCCAAGTTCCCACCGGTGGCCGTCGTGAGTGTTGCTACTCGTATAGTGGCACGAGCTGATCGGCCGCGATGGGAAGCGTCTTTTCTGCAGGAAAGCGCGAACCGACCTGTGTCGAGTGAGACGAACCGCGTCACCGCGCCGTGCGAAGCGCGCGGCAGGCAAGCCGAGAAGGTTGCAGGCCGGCGTTTCCTGCGGCCGGCTGCATGAGTTATGAGCAGCGTGCTTCCAGATCACGGGATGCCCTTGGCGCGCATGAAAAGGGGGTCGCATAAACGGGTCAGGTTGGACTTGGCCGCGTTCCATGGACAGGTAGTCAGGAAACAGCCCTGACCGTCTCGTAATCCTGCTCTGCCTGCAGCGGCGACCGTTAACCCGGGGCGGAATGCATTTGGACGTGCTTGTAGACCAGTTCGACATACTCGAACACGGCGCTGCGTGC
>SCUY01000307.1 GCA_004322525.1 Lysobacter sp.
TCATGGAAGGCGCGGGCGTCAGGGGCTTTATGGAAGTAGAGATAGCCGCCAAAGATCTCGTCGCTGCCCTCACCCGAGAGCACCATCTTCACCCCCATCGCGCGGATGCGGCGCGCCAGCAGGAACATCGGGGTCGAGGCACGGATGGTGGTGACATCGAACGTCTCGACGTGCCGTATGACTTCAGGCAAGGCATCGATGCCCTCCTCCACCGTGTAGACGAAACCGTGGTGGACGGTGCCGATCGACTCGGCGGCCACCTCCGCCGCGGCGAGGTCGGGTGAACCTTCCAACCCGATCGCGAATGAATGCAGGCGCGGCCACCAGGCTTCCGAACGGTCGTCGTCCTCGACCCGATGGCGTGCGAAGCGCGCGGCGATGGCGGCGATAAGCGAGGAGTCCAGGCCTCCGGACAGCAGCACGCCATACGGAACATCACTCATCAGCTGGCGGTGCACGGCGCGCTCCAGCGCTTCGCGCAATTCCCGGGGGCCGACGACCACATCGCGGGTGGCGTCGTAGTCACGCCAGGCGCGATGGTGATAACGCACGGGCGATCCGTCGCGGCTGTCGACATAGTGCCCGGGCGGAAACGGTTCCACGTCCGCGCAGAGAGTGGCGATCGCTTTCATTTCCGAGGAAACCCACGTGCGGCCGTCGGCATCGTGGCCCCAGTACAGCGGGCATACGCCCATGGGATCACGTGCGATGAGGTAAGCCCCGCTCGCGGCGTCCCACAAGGCGAACGCGAAAATGCCGTTGAGCCGATCGAGCCACTCGGCCGCATCTTCGCCGCTGGCATGGAGTGCATTGATGACCTCGCAGTCCGAGCCGCTCTGGAAGGCGTAGCCACTGCACGTGGCGCGCAGTTCGCGATGGTTGTAGATCTCGCCATTGACTGCGAGCACTCGTGCCCCATCCGCGGAGTGCAGGGGCTGCGCGCCGCCGACGGGATCGACAATGGCGAGCCGCTCATGCACAAGCAGTGCGCGGGGTTCGGCATGCACGCCGCTCCAGTCGGGGCCGCGATGGCGCTGACGCGCAGACAGCGACATCGCGAGTGGGCGCAGCGGGCGCAGGTCGGCGCCGTGGCGGAGATCGAAGGCGGCAAGGATCGAACACATGGCAGGCTTTCCTTTTTCCAGGGACGAAAACGAAAAAGCCCGCACATTCCTGTGCGGGCCTGGAGTCGATGAGCGTTTTTAACGTGCGCTAATCGCTGGCCCGCGGGAGGCTGGCGTTATTGCGATTGAGGTTGTCGATGCGCGCGGCATGGCCGCCCATGGGGGCGTCGGAATGCGGTTGCAGGCAGGACGTGAGCGGCATGGGCTGATCCTGCATGGCGCGCGATCAGCAGGCAAGACCGTCCGTCAGTACGGCGGACAGCGCCGGCGTGGCGTCAGGCGGATTTGCGCGCGTCAGGGGGCGGCATGCCGTACCGGGCGATGCTGGCGACCGCCTTCAGCCGGTCGCCCCGAACAGACGGCGATAGGCCGGCGCGACATCCGCGACAAGGCGTGCGGACGGCAATTCAACCGTCCGCATGCCTTCCGCGTATGCACCCACCTGATAGGGAGGGAAGACGAAGCGCAGCGCGCGGATACGCCCGTCTCCATCCAGCACGGGCTCGAAGACCGCGAAGTTCTCCGCTCGCGGCTCGGTGCCGCCATCGATCATCGCCGTCGCGGTTTTCATCATTTCCGCGCGTTCGGCCGCGGTCACATCGTCACTGGCAAGGCGCTGGCTGAGCTGCGCATTCAGCTGGCCCCGCACTTCCTTCGCAATGCGTTCCCAGCTGCCGGGCTGCGGAAAGAGATCGGCGACGGTGAGCATCCGGCCCTCACGGGGCAGCCAGACCCAGCGCTGGATCAGGGGCGTGCCATGCGCGCCACCGGTAAAGCTGCTGCCATCCACCGCCAGCACGACGAGGTCGGGCGATTCGTGCCGCAGCTGGAACTCGAGCGACAACTCGAACGGGCCTTCGCCCGCTGCTTGGCGCTGTTTCTCGGCCTGCAGCACCTGCATGCGCGCATCCTCGGCGAACCGCTGTGCCTGCGCGGCGAGCCCGGGATAACGCGCAAGGCCGGAGGGATAGCTCACGCCGATGATGTGCCCGGGCGTGGTTTCGAGCACATCCTGCAACGCCGGACGGACCACCTGAGCCACCGGCGCGCTCCTGGCAGGTGTCACGGTGGCCTGCGCAGGCGCGGGCTCCCGGCTGCATGCCGGCAGCAGCCCGGCAGCGAGCAGAACCACGGACGCGGCGCGCAGGGAACGGGGCGTGGCAGGTGACATCGGAAATCCGGCTCTGACGGTGCGTCGACGCGAAATTAATGGTTCGCGTGTGATGCCCGTATCGACGCCCTGCGTCGTCGCGTCACCAGTCGGTGCGGCCGGGCACCAGTGCGCGCAATTCGACGTCGGTCAGGTTCCGCCAGGCGCCCGGCTTGAGATGACCCAGCGTCACGGTGCCGATGCGGACGCGAACGAGTGTCTTGACCCGGTAACCGAAGTGCGCGGCCATCAGGCGGATCTGCCGGTTCAGCCCCTGCACCAGGACGACGCGAAAGCCGAACGGACCCAGCTTGCGCACCTTGCATGGCAGCGTCATCTGCCCGTGCACCGGCACGCCACGCGCCATCGCGCGCGTGAACTCTTCGGTGACCGGCTTGTTCACCGCCACGAGGTATTCCTTCTCGAGCCTGTTCTCGGCGCGCAGGATCTCGTTGACGATGTCGCCATTGCTGGTCAGCAGGATCAGGCCTTCGGAGTCCTTGTCGAGCCGGCCGATCGGGAAAATGCGCTGCTGGTGCCCGACGAAATCCACGATGTTGTCCTTGACCCCGCCTTCCGTCGTCGAGGTCACGCCCACCGGCTTGTTCAGCGCGATATAGACATGCCGGCGCTTCCCCGGTGGCGCCTTGCGCGCCAGCAGCTTCTGGCCGTCGATCAGCACCTCGTCTTTCTCCGCCACTTCGGCACCGATCCGTGCGCGCAGGCCGTTGACGGTGACGCGGCCTTCCGCCACCAGACGGTCCGCCTCGCGGCGCGAGCAGAAGCCGGTGTCGGCAATGGTCTTGTTCAGGCGCATGCGGCAGCCTCGGCAGGGGCGCGCATGCTGTCACATGCTCCCCACCGGCGCATCTCAGGCGAGCAGGTCGGCGACCTCGGGATGCCGCTTGCTCCACGCGGCCGCGTAGCTGCACAGCGGGCGCACCCGCAGACCTTTGGCGCGCGCGTGATCGAAGGCCGCGCCGACCAGCTCACCAGCGATGCCACGTCCGCCGATGGCCCGGGGCACGCCGGTATGGTTGATGGTCATGACGCCATCGCGCAGCGTGTAGGTGACCTCGGCTTCCACGCCCTCGGTACGGATGACGAAACGATGCGCATCGGCTTCGTGCTGGACTTCCATCGGGTTCTCCACATCGGAATGACGTGGATGAGTACCACGCCCGCGATCTACCGGGGGTGAGTCACGACCCCATCGGCGAGGCGAGGCGCGACAGGAAGTACGGCCCGATGCGTGGCTCCATCAGCAGCATGAACAACACGCCGTAGATCGCGCCGGACAGGTGTGCATTGTGATTGGTGCCGTCACTGCCATTGCGGTCCATCCACCACGAATAGCCGACGTAGCCGATGCCGTAGAGAATCGCCGGGATCGGAATCGGGATGTAGATCAGCATCCACGGGTCGAGCAGGATCGAAGCGAAAACCATCGCCGATACGCCACCTGATGCACCCAGGCTGCGGTAGCGCGCATCCCGACGGTGGCGCAGGTAGCTGGGCAGGATCGCGACGACGATGGCGGTCAGGTAGAACACCGCGAACATCACCGGGCCAGCCAGTCGGGTGATGAGCCCTTCGACAGCGCGGCCGAAGAAGAACAGCGTGATCATGTTGAACAGCAGGTGCTGCCAGTCGGCATGCACGAAGCCGTGGGTGAGCAGGCGATCGGGCTGGCCTTTTTCGACGGCCGGTGGCCAGAGGATCAGGCGATCCAGGAGCCGCGGCCGCTCGAAGGCCTGCCAGGAGATGAGGATGGTGAGCGCGATGAGGATGATCGTCAGCATGTCAGGCACTCACCGCGCGGTAGTTGTCGACCACCCGGTAGCGTCGCGCGTACCAGGCGAAGGCCAGCGCCGCGACAAGCGCGAAGGCGGCGAAGAAGAACATCTGGAATGCGGTGACGCTCAGGCCGGTCGTTGCGATGTGGCCGGTCAACCCATCGTTGCGTACCGCCTGGTTCGCCAGCAGCACCCACAGGTTGCCCACCGTGGTGGTGAGGTTCCAGAAGCTCATCACCACGCCCTTCATCGCCACCGGTGCCTGGCTGTAGGCGAATTCGAGGCCTGTCGCGGAGACCAGCACCTCGCCGAACGTCAGCAGCGCATACGGGAGGATCTGCCAGACGATCGACATCGGCGTGCCACCGTCCATCGCCAGCTGGATCATGCCGACGACGATCCATGCCAGGCCGCTGAACGCGATGCCCGCGCCCATGCGGCGCAGCGCGGTGGGCTCCCAGCCAAGGCGACGCAGCGCGGGGTACAGCACCAGGTTGTTGAAGGGAATCAACAGCATCACGAGCGCGGGATTGAGCGCCTGCATCTGCGAGGCGACGAACCATTCCGGCTTGGTCATGGCATTGCCCTGGATCACCCAGGTCGACGCTTTCTGGTCGAACAGCGAGAAGAAGGGCGTCACCAGCGCGAAGGCCACCAGAACACGGAGCACGCTGCGCACGCCATCGACCGCCGCTTCCGGATGCAGGCTTCGCGCGCGGTCCAGCTGCAGGTAGGCCCCGCCACCGACGCCGGCGATCAGCAGCACCAGCGCGATGCAGAACGCGATCACGAAGCCGAGCGGGCCGGTCAATGCGAACGCGGCGACGGCCGATACGACCCCCAGCGCCGCTATCACCAGCCCCGGCCGCCCCCTGTCCGGCGCGTGTGCGAACAGAGCCGTGCGGACCACCCGCGAGAACGTGTGCGGCTCGTCACCGCCCACCGGCGGCACCATCACGTAGCGCTTGCGACCGGCCCAGAAAACGAGCGTGGCGACCAGCATCAACAACCCCGGAATGCCGAATGCCACACCCGGGCCGTAATTCTTGAGGAACAACGGCATCAGCAATGAAGCGAACAGCGAGCCGAAGTTGATGATCCAGTAGAAGGCGTCGAAGACCACTTTCGCCAGGTGCTTGTTCGACTGGTCGAACTGGTCACCCACGAACGAGGCGACCAGGGGCTTGATGCCACCCGCGCCGAGCGCGATCAGGCCTAGACCGGTGAAGAAACCCGTGCGGCTGTCATCAAACAGGGCGAGGCAGGCATGGCCCGCCACGTAGACCAGGCTGAACCACAGGATGGTGTTGTACTTGCCGAAGAAGCGGTCGGCGATATAGCCGCCCAGCAGCGGGAAAAAATACACACCGATCATGAAGGTGTGCATCAGGTCTTTCGCCACCAGCTCGCGCTCGCCGGTTTCCAGGATGTGCTGGAGCAGCGTGGACGTGATCAGGAACTGCACCAGGATGTTGCGCATCCCGTAGAAGCTGAAACGCTCACAGCCCTCGTTGCCGATGATGAAAGGGATCTGCCTCGGCAGGCGGGCGGTGGCGGGCGGCGCCTCGGCGTGGGTCGTCATGGATCGGTCCGGCAATACGGTGGCCAGAAGCCTACCCCACCGCCTGCGGCATGCCGCAGGGGTTCACATGGCGGTTCAGCAGCCGAAGGCTTCTTCATGCCCAGTCGGTGAGACCTTCGCGTTCGTAGAGCGTGGCGAACGACGGCCGCGCCTTCATCGCCGTGGCCAGCGCACCCAGATGCGGCCACCGGTCTCCCGGCTTGGGCATGCCGCGCGACCACCGCAGC
>SCUY01000308.1 GCA_004322525.1 Lysobacter sp.
CCGCGTGCATGCCGAACTGGCGCCGCGCGTGCTCGAACTCGCGCAGCTGGCGAAGTCGTACGCGATCGGCCTCACCGTCGACGCCGAGGAAGCCGATCGCCTCGAACTCTCGCTGGACGTCATCGCCGCCGCGTATTCGGATGCATCGCTCGATGGCTGGGAAGGCTTCGGCCTCGCGGTCCAGGCGTATTCCAAACGCTGCCCGGAAGTCATCGATTTCATCGCCGACCTCGCCCGTCGCACCGGCCGCCGCATTCCGGTTCGCCTGGTGAAAGGCGCGTACTGGGACGCCGAAGTCAAGCGCGCGCAGATGGATGGAATGCCCGGCTATCCGGTGTTCACCCGCAAGCCCAATACCGACGTCAGCTACCTCGCGAATGCGCGGAAGATGCTCGATGCGACGGACGCGATCTACCCGATGTTCGCCACGCACAATGCGCAGACGATCGCGCACGTGCATCGCATGGCCGCCGGCCGCGCGTTCGAGTTCCAGAAGCTGCATGGCATGGGCGACGACCTCTACGCCGAAGTGATCCCGGCCGACCGGTTGAACGTGCCCTGCCGCGTCTACGCACCAGTCGGTTCGCACGAGGATCTGCTGCCGTATCTGGTTCGACGCCTGCTCGAGAACGGCGCGAACTCCAGCTTCGTCAACCGCATCACCGATGAGTCGATTCCCGTCGACGAACTCGTCCGCGATCCGATCGACGTGGTGTCGGCGTTCGAGTCGATCCCGCATCCCCGCATTCCGCTGCCGGTCGATCTTTTCCGCAGCCATGGTCTTTCCAGGAGCAATTCGATGGGCGTGAACCTCGCCAATGACGACGCGCTGCGCGTGCTCGCCGACCAGGTCAATGCCGCGGCCTCGCAGGCGTGGTTTGCCGGGCCGCTGGTGGCAGGTGCATCGGCGACTGGCGAGCGCATCGCGGTGACGAATCCCGCCGATCGTCGAGAGGTCGTAGGCCACTGGATCGCTGCCGATGCCGCGATGGTCGAGCGCGCATTGGCGAACTCGACTGCCGCGCAGGACGCATGGAACACCACGCCTGCCGCGAGTCGCGCCGCGATCCTCGAACAGGCGGCGGCGCTGCTCGAGCAGCGCATGCCGCTGTTCATCGCGATGTGCGCGAAGGAAGCCGGCAAGACGATCCCCGACGGCATCGCCGAAGTGCGCGAGGCGGTGGACTTCCTGCGCTATTACGCCGAGCAGGCGCGCGCGCTTTTCAAGCCCGAAGCATTGCCCGGCCCGACCGGTGAGTCGAACACGTTGCAGCTTTCCGGGCGCGGCACGTTCGTCTGCATCAGCCCGTGGAATTTCCCGCTGGCGATCTTCATGGGCCAGGTCTGCGCTGCGCTCGCCGCCGGCAACTGCGTGATCGCGAAACCCGCCGAGCAGACCAACCTCGTCGGCTATGCAGCGGTGAAGCTGCTGCACGAAGCCGGCGTGCCGGAAGCGGTGCTGCAGTTCCTGCCCGGCGACGGCGCGACCGTCGGCGCCGCGCTCACGCGTGACGACCGCATCGCCGGCGTCGCCTTCACCG
>SCUY01000309.1 GCA_004322525.1 Lysobacter sp.
CGGAAGGGTCGCCGCCACGACGAACTCGTCACCACCGATACGCGCGAGCAGATCACCGGCGCGCAGGCAGCCCGAGATGGCGGAGGCGACCGCGACCAGCAGCGCATCGCCGGCGGCATGGCCATGCGTGTCATTCACCTGCTTGAAGCGGTCGAGGTCGATGAAGGCGACCATCAGCACCCGGTCGTCGCGCTGCACGCGGGCGAGCATGCGTGACAGCTCGGGCAGCAGGGCGTGGCGGTTGGAAAGGCCGGTCAACGGGTCGACCAATGCGCGGGCGGCCAGCTCGGCATTGGCCGCCTGCAAGGAGTCGAGCAGCTGCTCGCGCTCGACATGCCTGCCGATCAGGTGCGCGAACAACCGGAGTACCTGTTCGGCGCGTGCGTCGAGGGGGCGGGATTCGGCGCTCGCGCCGCACAGGGTTCCGTAAACGGCGCCCCCCTCCAGCCGCACCGCGGCGCTGGCATAGGTGCGGATGCCCAGCGCGCGCGCGGCATCGGAGTCGCTCCACAGCGATGGCACGTCATCCGTGCAGAGCCGGCCCTCCTCCAGTGCGCGCTTGCAGAGCGTGTCGCCCCACGGAACCGACAGCCCTTCAGGGATCTGCAGCTGCGCCGTGTTCCGCGCGTACAGGATGTGCTGGAGCCCCGCCGGCGTATCGATCAGCGTCAGGTACGTGGACTCGAGGCCGGTGGCGGCCTCGAGCATCTCCAGCAGCGGCCGGACGAGTTCCTCGAGCGTTCGCGCCGAACCCATGGATTCGGCGAGGCGGGACAGGATGGGGTCCATCAGGAGCTTCCGCGGGCGTCAGGCCGATTCTGCCAGAGGCCTGCGGCGTCGCCGCTGAGGTGAATGGCGCCGTTTTGCTGCCCGCAGATCGGCCGAGCGCCACGCAAACGTTCGGCCAACGCGTTCAGCACGGCGTTCACGCGCCTTCGCTAGGCTGCCGTAATGCGATAGCTGGAGTGGACATCATGGCGACGGGATGGGCGGGCGACGGTGCGGTGCAGGACCAGATCGACGCGACGATCAGCGATGCGATACGTCGCGCGCGCAGCCAGATGCCGCGAGGGCCGAGCCGCCGGCATTGCGAGGAATGCGAGGGTGAAATCCCCGAAGCGCGACGCGTGGCTGTGCCGGGCGTGCGTATGTGCGTGAACTGCCAGCAGGCGCACGATGCCAGGCAGGGCGACTCCAGTGGCTACAACCGCCGCGGCAGCAAGGACAGCCAGCTGCGTTGAGCGGTGGTCGGGTCACCCTTCGCCGTACAGCAGGGTTTCGAGGCGGTCGAGCAGTGGTGCCTGGCTTTCGAGCATGCGCTCGCGCGCTTCGTCGATGCCGAACCAGGCGGCGCGATCGATTTCCGGAAACTCGCCGTAGCGGCCGCTGCGGGGTGGCCACTCGATGCGGCACTGGTTGCTTGACAGGCGCGCGGGGTCGAATTCGCCCTCCAGCGCAAAGGCCTGCACCCATTTTCCGCCGCGCTGGCGCAGGCGGCCCAGCGGCATCAGTACGCCCACCGCCGGGCTGCCGAGTTCTTCGTGGAATTCGCGGCGTGCGGCCTGCTCGGGCGTCTCGCCTGTCTCGATACCGCCCTTGGGGATCGACCATGCGCCGGCATCGCGCGAATGCCAGAACGGCCCGCCCGGATGGGCGAGGAGGACGCGCAGGCGTTCGGCCTCATGTCGATACAGCAGGATGCCGGCACTTTCGCGGGTCACTCGTCCATCGCCTTACGGAACCGCGGGGACGGTGACGCATCGCGCGCGCAGCGCGCGTGAAACACGTTACTGGAGGGAGGCGCCGGCGCGATGGTCGCGCGCTACGCGTTCCGCCTCGAGATAGGTGAGGTATTCCTCGAGCGTCTGTCCCGCCTCGGCTGCCTCATCGGCCGCGCGTGATTGCAGCACGCGCGAGCAACTGGCCTCGACGGGGCGGCCGGCCTGCGCGAGCAGCACGGCGGTATGCCGCAGCATCGCCATCGCCATGCCGGCACTGTCCGTGGTGGCTGCAGGCTTGCCCTGCAGCACCAGCAGCCATTCGTCATCACGCAGGGCGATACCACCCAGCACGTGGCCGCCGGCGTCGGTGAGGTGCGCATGGGCCGGCAGGCTGCGAACGGGCGCCTGACTTCCGCTGGCGGTTTTCCTGCGTGGTGTGCGGCGCGATTTCGATACAGGCATCGGGGTTCCGGGTCGATGGCGTGACGGGAGGGATACCGGAAGTGACCTTCGCGGTGCGTGCAGGCTGGCGGTGCGACGTGGGGACCTGCCGATAATGATCCGGCCGTTACAGCTGGCGGATGCGGAAGCGTCGTGCCTTGATGCGACCTTCCTGCAGGCGTGTCAGCGCGCGGTCGGCCTGCGTGCGCTGGATCGCCACGTAGCTGCGGGTGGGGAACACATCGATCTTGCCGATGGCATCGACCTTCAGCCCGGCATCACCTGTGAGCGCGCCGACGATATCGCCCGGGCGCAGCTTGTCGGTTCGCCCGGCGTC
>SCUY01000044.1 GCA_004322525.1 Lysobacter sp.
CTTGCGTACCAGCACGTCGAAGGCGGAACTGTCGCCGCGCTGGACGCGTTCGACCAGATCCCGGTCCAGCTGCATGTCATGCGGCGGCGCGGGTTCCGTTGCAGACCCTTCCATTTCGGCCATGCCGGGCTGGCACTCCTGTAGCAGCCCGGCATCGCCGAGCATTGGGACAACGCGATCACGGGAAAGTTCACCGTCCGGGCAGCTCTCGCGATGCCATGGGTGATGCCGATTTGACGCGCGGGAAACAACCTCCGGATGATAGCCGGATGTTCCATACGTGAACGGATGCTCGAAATGTCCCGTGCCCCCATCTTCGACGGCCTGCTGCTGCGCCACTGGCAAACCGCGATGCGCGACGACGGCGTCGTGGTGCTCGCCTTCGACCGCGAGGGCAGCGGGGTCAATACGTTCTCCCAGGAGGTCCTGGTCGAGCTGGACAGCCTGATCGAGCGCCTCCTGCTCGAGCCACCGGCGGGGCTGGTGATCCACTCGGCGAAAGCCAGCGGCTTCATCGCCGGTGCCGACATCAAGGAGTTCCAGGCATTCGACCGCAACGGCACGGTGGACAGTGCGATCCGCCGTGGGCAGCAGGTGTTCCAGCGCCTGTCGGAATTGCCCTTCCGCACCGTCGCCGCGATCCACGGCTTCTGCATGGGCGGCGGCACCGAACTGGCGCTGGCCTGCTCGTACCGGGTGGCGAGCGACGACGCATCGACCCGTATCGGCCTCCCGGAAGTGAAGCTCGGCATCTTCCCGGGCTGGGGCGGCAGCGTCCGCCTTCCGCGCCTGATCGGCGCGCCGGCGGCGTTCGACCTGATGCTCACCGGCCGCAGCGTTACGGGCAAGGCGGCCAAGGCCCTGGGGCTGGTCGATCGCGTCGTCGAGGCGTCCCTGCTGGTCGAGACGGCCGCGCGGCTCGCGCTCAAGGGCACGGAGCGTCCGTTCAGGCAGCGGGCGCTTGGCTGGGCAACGAATACCTGGCCCGCGCGACAGGCGTTGGCGCCGACACTCGCCAGGCAGGTCGCCCGTAAGGTACGGCGCGAGCATTACCCGGCACCGTATGCGCTGATCGACAGCTGGAAGCGTGGTGGCGCCACCACGCAGGCGCAGCTCGAGAACGAACGATGCGCGGTGGTGAAGCTGTCGTCGACGCCGACCGCCCGCAACCTCATCCGTGTGTTCTTCCTGCAGGAGCGCCTGAAGTCGCAGGGCGACCGGAACCATGGCATCCAGCGCGTGCATGTCATCGGCGCCGGCGTGATGGGCGGCGACATCGCGGCCTGGGCGGCCTACAAGGGCTTCGAGGTGACGCTTGCCGATCGTGAGCTGCACTTCATCGACGGTGCGCTGTCCCGCGCGAACGACCTGTTCGCCCGGCGCGTCAAGGACGAGGGCGAGCGCCGGGTAGTGGCGGCGAGGCTGCACGCTGACCCAGCCGGCGAAGGCGCCTCGTCGGCCGACCTGCTCATCGAGGCGATCGTCGAGCGGCCCGATGCGAAGCGTGCGCTGTACGGCGATGTGGAGCCGCGCATGAAGCCCGATGCCTTGTTGACGACCAATACCTCATCGATTCCCCTGAATGAGCTGCGCCAGGGCCTGATGCGCCCGGCACAGTTCGCGGGGCTGCACTACTTCAATCCGGTGGCGCTGATGCCGCTGGTGGAGATCATCCGCCACGACGGCATGGACGGGCGCACCGAGCAACGGCTCGCCGGCTTCTGCCGTGCGATCGACAAGTTCCCGGTACCGGTCGCAGGTACGCCAGGCTTCCTCGTCAACCGCGTGCTGTTCCCGTACATGCTTGAAGCCGCCACCGCCTACGCGGAAGGGATACCGGCGCCGCTGATCGACCGGGTGGCAGTGAGGTTCGGCATGCCGATGGGCCCGATCGAGCTGGTGGACACCGTAGGCCTCGACGTGGCGGCCGGCGTCGGCGCTGAACTGGCCCCATTCCTTGGACTGCCGATCCCCGTCGCGCTCGCGACGCGGCCTGAGGCAGGCCGGCGCGGCAAGAAGGATGGCCAGGGTCTCTACACGTGGCAGGACGGCCGCGCGGTCAAACCGCAAGTACCGAAGGGTTACCGGACGCCGGACGATCTGGAAGACCGGCTGATCCTGCCGCTGCTCAACGAGGCGGTCGCCTGCCTGCACGATGGGGTCGTAGCGGATGCGGACCTGCTCGATGCGGGCGTGATCTTCGGCACCGGCTTCGCGCCGTTTCGCGGTGGCCCCATCCAGTACATCCGCGAAACCGGCGTCGAGGTGCTGCTGCAGCGGCTGCAGGCATTGCAGGCACGGTACGGCCCGCGTTTCG
>SCUY01000310.1 GCA_004322525.1 Lysobacter sp.
GCGGGCTGCCGAGCCCGTTGCGTTGGATGCGGCTCGGAAGCCGGTCAAAACTGTTCGCGACGTCCGTACATTGAAACGGACCGCGGCACGGCTTGCGCAGGGAGCGAAGTTCCCGACGGGCGAATTCGTGGAGCCGATGCTGACTGTCGCGTCGTCCACGGCTCCCACGAGCGATGACTGGCTCCACGAATGGAAGTGGGACGGCTACCGGCTGATCGGCCAGAGCGGTCGTGAACCGATGCTGTGGTCACGCAACGGAATCCCCTGGAATGCGCGCGCGCCGGAACTTGTACGCATGCTGACGAGTCTGGGCGTCACCGCGGTTCTCGATGGCGAACTGATCGTGGTCGATGCATCGGGATACAGCGATTTCAATGCACTCCAGCGTGCGCTCGCCGAGAACGATGCCTCGCGCATGCGTTACATCGTGTTCGATCTGCTGTCGCTTGATGGCCATGACCTGCGCGGCGTTCCACTGATCGAACGCAAGGCGCTGCTGGAAAAACTGCTCGACGGTGCTGACCCGCGGTTTTTTTACAGCACCCATATCATCGGGAACGGGCGCGAGATCTTCGAGGCAGCCCGCGGACGTGGCATGGAAGGAGTCATCAGCAAGCGTGTCGATTCGCTGTATGTGCAGGGCCGTTCCGCGCAGTGGCTGAAGATAAAGACCGCCGAAACGCGCGACTTCGTTGTGGTGGGATACACGCCTCCGAAGGGCGGGCGCCAAGGCGTCGGAGCCTTGATGCTGGGCCACTATCAGGACGGCAGCCTGGTCTATGCAGGCCGTGTCGGCTCCGGCATGACGAACACTTTCCTGCTCGAGCTGCAGAAGCAGCTGCGCGTAATCGAAGTTGATGAGCCAGTCGTGGTAATTCCCGGGCATGTCGCGTTGCCGAAGACGCGGATCCAATGGGTCCGCCCGCAACTGGTGGCCGAAGTCTTCTTCCGCGGCTGGGGCAAGGAAGGGCTGGTGCGGCAGGCCTCGTTCCATCGCCTGCGCGAGGATAAACCCGCCACCATCGCAGCGCTGGAGCAGCCGGAGCCGATCGGAATGAATGCCAAAAAAAGCCGTGCTGCCGCAGCGCGCAAAACGCCGGCGGCGGGTGTTGCGAAGGTGCCGGTAAAGACTCCGGGCATGTCCGCGACCAAGCGCACCGGAACTGGCTCCGCAGACAAACGACGCCGCTCGGCAGCAGCGCTGGCGATTCCGGAGTTGAGCAGCCCCGAACGCATCGTCTATCCCGATGCGGGATATACAAAGCGTGATGTCTTCGATTACTACCGCGCAGCC
Source organism: Lysobacter sp. (assembly GCA_004322525.1). Classification (GTDB taxonomy): domain Bacteria; phylum Pseudomonadota; class Gammaproteobacteria; order Xanthomonadales; family Xanthomonadaceae; genus Cognatilysobacter. The sequence goes on from SCUY01000310.1 coordinate 1,295, forward strand.
GCCCCACAGCTGCTCGACGAGGTCGGCGGGCGCCTGTTGTCGATCGTGCGTTGTCCGCAAGGAATCCAGGGCCAGCACTTCTTCCAGAAACATGTGAAATCAAGTTTTGGCCCGGCGGTAAAACCGTTCCGCATTCGTGAGAACGATGGCGACGAGGCGACCTATTTCTATATCGACGACATCGCAGGGCTGATGTCCTTGATCCAGATGAACACGATCGAGATCCACCCTTGGGGTTCGCGCATCGATGCGCTGGAGCAGCCCGATCGCATGGTGTTCGATCTGGACCCGGACGTGGGCATTCCATGGTCGGACATCCGTGCGGCCGCACGCGACGTGCGGGATCGGCTGCGTGACGCCGGGCTGGAATCGTTTCCGAAATTGTCAGGCGGCAAGGGCGTGCACGTGGTGGTGCCGTTGAAGCCGAAGGCTGACTGGGGCCAGGTCCGCGCATTTTCCGAAGCATTTGCCGATGCCATGGAGCAGCAGGCGCCGGAGCGCTATGTGGCGACGATGAGCAAGGCCAAGCGCAAGGGGCGCATCTTCATCGACTGGCTGCGCAACGGGCGCGGGGCAACCAGCGTAGGGAGCTGGTCTCTGCGCGCGCGGGAAAATGCCCCGGCGGCCGTGCCGATCACCTGGGCCGAACTGGCGCGTGTACGAAGCCCAGCTCGCTATACGCTCGCCGATGCAGCGCAGCGAGACATGCCCGACGAAGCCAGACGACTGATCGCGAAGGCGCAGCCTCTTCCGGTGTGAGTAGACGACGAAACGCAGGAAAAAGGCGACCCGAGGGCCGCCTTTTTCTTGATGTGCATACCTGGTGTGCGCCGTGATCAAGGCGTCGGCGGGGTGGGTGGCGTGGTCTGGTTGTGGGTGTCCGTGGAGCTGCCGGTCGTGCCCGTCCCGGTACCCGTGGTCGTGCCCGTATCGGTGCCGTTGGAGGATCCCATGTCGGTGCCGGTTGTGCCGGTGCCCATGTTGGTGGCGTCGCCCGTAGTTGCACCGGTAGTCGTATCGGTGCCGGGAACGGCCGGTGTGGTCATGTCGGTCGCCGGTGCCGTCTGCTCGATCGGCGTTGTGGCGGCCGAATCGGCGGCCGGAGTTGCCGAATCATTGTTCTTGCTGCAGGCCGCAAGGGCCAGGACCACCGCGGCAAGTGTGAGGGTCTTTTTCATATGCGGTCTCTCGCTGTTGGCGGGCTGGCGCCCTGTGAATTGCGCAGACGTTATGCCAGCCCCGTGTCAAACGCATGTGAGTGGAGAGCGCAATGCCGCTTGCGCGCAAGAACCGATCGGGATCGCCAACGCACAGCTAACGTAATTGCATTGCTGCTTGCACGTCGCGTTAGCAGGTGAATTGCCACAGTGATTCGGCCGCAATTATTGAAGACGCGCAAGCGCCGCATCTGCTCATATCGACGAGGTGGAAACCATGAGTGACCAGCAACTCGGGCGTCAGTTGCGTGAGGTGGCGAACGATGTCGTTCGACTCGGAGCGCAGGCATTCAACACAGGTCGTACCTGGCTCAATGAAAGGAGAGAAGACATGCATCAGAACAATGAGGAACATGGAAGCCGTCAGCCCGCCGGCCGTGGGGGTAGTCCGCAGCAGGCGTCACAGCACCAGCCCGAACATGCCCAGTCGCGGCAGGGCGCTCGTGAAAACGACACGGCTTATCGCAATCAGATGAATCAAGGCGAGTTGTATGGCCGTGGAGACCAGTATGGCCAGAGCCATTACGGGACATCCGACTACGGTCAGCAGAGCTCCAGTGGCCAAGGCTATGGCTCGCAGTTCCAGAGCGCGCAGCAGGATTACGGACAGCCGCAGGGTGGTTCGCCGTATTCCGCGCAAGGTGCGGCCCAGCGTTATGGCCAACAGGGCTACGGTTCGACGATGCATGGAGGGCAGCAGCCGTCCGGAACCTCCAACGAGCACTACGGCCGCCTGCAGGGCAATGAGCCATACGGTGGCGCAAATCAGCAAAGCCGCATGACGGGGCAGGGTTATGGGGCAAGTTCCGGTTATGGATCACAGGCTCCCGGTTTCGGTCAGACCTATGCTTCAAACCGCGGCTTCGGGTCGCAGGGCATGGAATCGCGTGACCGCGAAACCCTGCAGGGCGGGTTCGGCGCCTCCCAGCACGGGGCCCACGGCGGTTATTCAAGCCCGTATTCCCAGCAGGGTGGCCAGGATCCGTGGCAGGCGCAGAGTGGTACGCAGATGGGCCACGGCGGGCTGAATACACAGTCGGCATCTTCTCGGTACAGCCAGGGTGGCCCGGATCCGGCGGCCCATTACCAGTACGGGCAGCAAGGGGGCGGCTTCGGGCATTCGCAGTTCGGTGCCGGCAGTGGTTCCCTCATGTCGCAGGGAGTCGGGCTGCAGCGGCAGGAGTACGGTCAGGGCCATGACGGCGGCTATTCCCAGCGATCGCAGTCCACGTACCAGCCGGGCGGGATGGGCCCGTCGCAGTACGGACAGGGCGGCATGCAGGGCATCGGATCCACCACCGGTTCCGAATTGCAGTCGCGCCGCGGACGCGGGCCGAAGAACTACACGCGTTCGGACGAGCGCATCCTCGACGACCTGCATGAACGTCTGAGTAGCGATCCCCAGATCGATGCCTCCGAGGTCGAAGTGCGTTGTGAAGGTGGCCAGGTGACGCTGGAAGGCACGGTCGAGCAGCGGTGGATGAAGCACCGTATCGAAGACATCGCCGAGGCGTGTGCGGGCGTGCGCCAGCTCGACAACCGTATCCGGGTCGAATCGCAGTCTTCGTCGTCGAGCCAGTCGCGCCCGACCAGCGCTCCGCAGACAGGTACGACAGCGGGGAAGCAAGCCCAGTCCAATGACGAACGCGTTTCCACGGCGTCTGGATCGACCGGTAGCGGATCATCGTCGGAGTCCGAGGAGGCGACTTCGCGACAGACCGCATCTCGCGGCAAGGATGGCAGCACGGGCGCACGCGGTACGGCCGCTGGACAAACCGGCGGCACGACGCCGGGAAGTTCCGGGTCGGCGCACTGACCTCGGCATCGTCACGAAAAAAGGCCCGCCCGTGCGGGCCGTTTTCGTAGCGGGATGGCGGCCCAAAGCTCCATGCGCTGCTACGCGCCGGCATGAAAAGGCCGCCTGTCGGCGGCCTGGGCATTCAAGTGGATCTGGTGGGCGGTGCAGGGTTCGAACCTGCGACCCTTGCCGTGTGAAGGCAATGCTCTACCGCTGAGCTAACCGCCCGTAGGGGCCGGGAAGTATAGGCGACCGACGTGGGTGCGCCAAGCTACTTTGGCGCTGTCGGCATGCCCTCACACGCCACCATTCGCTGGCGGACTGATGCCTTTCACCGCGACCCGCTAGACTCCACGGTCCCCCACGACCCATGCACCGATGATGCGTCCGTCCTCGCTCGATCACGAGCAGCTGCTGGCATGCGCCCGCGGCGAAATGTTCGGCCCCGGCAATGCGCGCCTCCCGGCGCCGCCGATGCTCATGTTTGACCGCATTACCCATATCTCCGAGGAAGGCGGCCGCTACGGCAAGGGTGTGATGCGCGCCGAATTCGACCTCGCGCCGGGTCAGTGGTTCTTCGCCTGCCATTTCATCGACGATCCGGTGATGCCGGGTTGCCTCGGGCTCGATGCCATGTGGCAGCTGGCCGGCTTCTACCTTCCCTGGCTCGGTGAACCCGGCCGCGGCCGGGCGCTGGGTGTCGGCGAGGTGAAATTCAGCGGACAGGTGCTGCCCGAGGCGAAAGTAGTCACCTACGAGATCGACATCCGGCGCGTGATGCGCGGCAAGCTCGCGCTGGTCATCGCTGACGGCCGTACCTATGTCGATGGGCGGGAGATCTATCTGGCCAAGGACCTGCGCGTCGGCCTGTTCCGTTCGACGGAGGGTTTCTGACCATGCATCGCGTCGTCGTCACCGGCATGGGCATCACGTCCTGCCTCGGCAATGACCTGGACACCGTGTCGGCCTCGCTGCGCGAGGGCCGTGCCGGCATCCGCCACGTTCCCGAATATGCCGATCTCGGCATGCGCAGCCGCGTCGCCGGCGTGCCCGATATCGACCTCGATGCCCGCATCGACCGCAAGCTGCGCCGCTTCATGGGCGATGCCGCCGCGCATGCCTATGTCGCGGCCGCCGAAGCGGCCCGGCATGCGGGGCTTTCGCCGGAGGCGCTGCGCTCGCCGCGCGTGGGTGCGATCGCCGGGTCAGGTGGCGGGTCCGCGCAGTGGCAGATCGAAACCGGCGAACTGCTCAGGAACAAAGGCGTGCGCCGCATCGGGCCGTACATGGTGCCGCGCACGATGTGCTCGACCGTCTCCGCCGCATTGGCGACTGCGTTCGGCATCCAGGGCGTGAGCTATTCGATATCGGCCGCCTGCGCGACGTCGGCGCACTGCATTGGCGCTGCCGCGGACATGATCCGTGGCGGGTTGCAGGATGTGATGCTGGCTGGTGGGGGCGAGGAACTCCATTGGGGAATGACCTCGCAGTTCGACGCGATGGGTGCATTGTCCACGTCGTTCAACGAAACCCCCGAACGCGCTTCGCGACCCTATGATGCCGATCGCGATGGCTTCGTCATTGCAGGTGGCGGCGGTATGCTCGTGCTCGAATCGCTGGAGCATGCACAGCGGCGCGGAGCGGTGATCCATGCCGAACTCGTCGGCTATGGAGTCACCTCCGATGGCGCCGACATGGTCGCCCCGTCCGGTGAGGGCGCGGTGCGCTGCATGCGCATGGCACTGCAGGGTGTCGACCGGCCTGTCGACTATCTCAATACGCACGGCACGTCGACGCCGGTGGGTGACATCGTCGAATTGCAGGCGGTACGCGAAGCATTCGGCGCCGACGTCCCGCCGCTGTCGTCGACCAAGGCGCTCAGCGGGCATTCGCTCGGCGCGGCCAGCGTGCATGAGGCGATCTACTGCCTGTTGATGATGCGCGACGGTTTCATCGCCGCCTCGCACAACATCGAACAGCTGGACGAACGTGCCGAAGGGTTCCCGATCGTGCGGGAAACACGCGAAACACACCTGCGCACGGTGATGTCGAACAGCTTCGGCTTCGGCGGCACCAATGCCTGCCTGGTGTTCACCCGCCCGGAATAGGCGGGTGACGGGGTCAGCCCGAGGCCTGCACCATCAGTGCGGGCTGCCGCTCAGTAGACCGCGCACTGCATGAAGCGCACCGGGCGCTTGTCGCCGGGGGGTGGCTGCATCTGCAGGCGCGAGGCACGCAGGTTGTCATAACGCTTCATCTGCTGGCAGATCGCCGCGTCCGTTGCCATCGAGGGGTCGGTCAGGAAGATCTGCAGCGTTGACCGTGTGGACCAGATGGCGCGGTGCACGCCGGGCAGTGTCGTCAGGGCGTGCGCAAGATCCAGCCGCTGTTCTTCCTCGCTGACTGGTGGGGCGACGACCGGGGCCGCCAGTTCGACAGCGCGCGCTGCACGGGGCGCCGTGGCAACAACGGGCGCGGTCACGGGCGACGGCGGCGCAGGCGTGGACAGCAGCCAGCCGACCAGCCCGCCAAGCACGAGCGAAGCAGCGATCGCAATTGCGCCAGCGCGCCTGACCCAGGCCCGCGCACGCGCCGCGACTTCTGTCAGCACGCTGCCGGGCACAAGCATTTCGAGCAATTGCCACAGCTCCGTTCCGTCGATCAGCTCGACATTCGCGACCGTACTGCGTGCGGCGGGATGTATGCGGCCGGGCGTCGCGATGACACCACCGGCTGCCTGGTGCAGTCGCATCGACCGCACCATTTCCTCGACCGCTGCCGGTGTCACCTGGTAGTTGAGCCCCTGCTTGCACGAAAGCAGCCACAGGCGCCCCTCGCGACGCATGGCGATCTCCGCATGCCCGCCGCGCAAGGCGGTGTCCTCGTTCGACTCGCGTTCGAAACCGGCCGGGCCAAGGGCTTCGACCAGCAGGTTGGACAACTCGCGCCAGCGCATGTTCGCCAGGATGCCAAGGCCCGCCGCGATCTCGCGCCGCCGCCTGGCGACCTTCCACAGGTACAGCAGCGCGACGACAGCAGCCAGCAGGGCGACGAGAAGTCCGACGATGGCGGCAAGGACAGGCGACATGGGATCCGTCGGCATCGGGGCGCATGACTATAACCGCGCGAAGCACGAACCGGGCATCGCGCGGATCAGCCGAATCGTTCGCCCAGCACCTTGCGTATCTCGGCTTCGATCGATCCTTTCATCGCGCCGAACAGGAGGCCGAGTTTCGCGGTAACGCGCAGCGCGCCCGGCTCCAGCCGCACGCGCCCGTCGATGCCGCTGCGTTCGAACAGGAGGTCGTCTCCCGTCCACCCGTACTGCACGCCGAAACGCGAGGAGAGCGTCTCGGCCAGGCGCTGCACGGACTCGCGTGCCTGGGCAGGCGAAAGCGAATGGGGATGTCGGATGTCGATCGTGGACATGCAGGCTCCGGGGTCGTGCGGTGTTGCACTATTGTCCGGCATCGGCCGGCAAGAGGGCGTGGGCATGCTAGATTGCGGCCGCGTGACTGCCCTCCGACTGCGCCTGCCCGCCTCCGATCGCGATGTCCTGGTCCTCGATCCGGGCGTCCATGCGATCGTGCCGGCGACGCTCGGCCTTCCGGGCGCTACGGGCATCGCGAACCTCTATGTCGATTCGCGTGGCCTGTGGCTGCAGCTGCATGAAGGTGTCCGTGGTGCCTATGTCAACGGCCGGCCGGTGAGGCAGATGGCGATGCTCCGTGCCGGCGACGCGATATTCCTCGAAGGCATCGAGTGCCTGGTGGTCGGGTCGCAGCCGGAGGCCGAGGGCGTCGGTGGGGCGGCCGACCCGCGAGCCGTTCTGCGATCGGTTGCCGGCCGCCATCACGGCCGCTGTTTTCCGCTTGCGGGTGAATGCACGCTCGGGCGGTCAAAGCGTTGCGACATCGTGCTCGATGACGAAGGCATCGACGAGTGCCACCTCGAACTGCGCGCCGCGGCCGGCGGCTGGGCTGCGGTAGTGCATGGGCGCGGTGGCAGTGTGACGGTCAATGGCCATCCTTTCATCAATGGCGTGCTGCGTGCCGGGGATCAGCTGGTGGTCGCGGGGCAGCACCGGTTCGTTGTGGAATGCGCACGCCCGACCGGCGAGATAAAAGAAGAGGCGCCGACCCGCCGCGCAGCGACTCCGGCACCGGCGCAGACGCAATGGCGCCGCGCCGCGCGACGTGTTCCATGGCTGCTGCTCGCGGCGTTGCTGCTGGCCGTGGCGCTCAGCCTGCTGCTGCTGTACGGCGCGGCGTGACCGGGCGCAACTTCCGCCAGACGCGCCAGCCGAGCAGCGCCGAGACCAGTCCGGCATACAGTGCCGGCTCGCGGATGTCCGATTTCACCAGCCACCAGAAGTGCAGCACCGCGAGTACCGCCACCACGTAGACCGCACGGTGCAACAGCCCCCAGCGCCGCCCGAGACGGCGCATCGCCGCCTGGGTCGAAGTGAGCGCAAGCGGCACCAGCAGCAGCCAGGCGGCGAAACCCACGGTGATGTACGGGCGCTTGACGATCTCGGCGAATATCTGCGTCCAGTAGCCACGCAGGTCCAGCACCAGGTACGCGGCAAAATGCAGGCTCGCGTAGACGAAGACGTACAGGCCGAGCATGCGCCGGAAGCGCAGCAGGACGGATTTTCCCGTCAGCTGGCGGAGCGGGGTGATCGCGAGCGTCAGTACCAGCAGGCGCAATGCCCACAGCCCGAGGAACTGTTCGATCGCCGCGACCGGGTCGGCGCCCAGCCCGCCGCTGCCGGTGAGCAGTTCGTTGCGGACCTGCCAGCCCAGCCATGCGACCGGTGTCAGCGCCGCCGCATGCAGCGCGGCCTTCGTCGCGACCACGCCGGGCTCCTGCCTCCGCATGGGGCGGGCCGGCGCCGGCCGCGATGCCGCCGGAACGCGGCTCATGCCACGACCGCGCGGGTCAATACCATTTGCGAAGGTCCATGCCGGCATACAACGACGCCACCTGATCCCCGTAGCCATTGAATGCGCGCGTGGGAATGCGGTCAGCGAACAACTTGCTGCCGGTGCCGGCAATGCGGCGTTCGGTCTTCTGGCTCCAGCGTGGATGGTCGACGGCGGGATTGACGTTGGAGAAGAAGCCGTATTCGTCCGATGCCATCTCGTTCCAGCTGGTGAGCGGCCGCTTCTCGGTGAAGGTGATCGCGACGATCGACTTGATGCTCTTGAAGCCGTACTTCCACGGTACGACCAGCCGCAGTGGTGCTCCGTTCTGCTGCGGCAGCGCCTTGCCGTACATGCCCGTCGCCAGCAGCGTGAGCGGATGCATCGCCTCGTCGATGCGCAGGCCCTCGCGGTAGGGCCAGTCGAGCGACGGATACGACTGCCCCGGCATCTGCTTGCGATCGTTGAGCGTGGTGAACGCCACGTACTTCGCCTTCGACGATGGCTGGAACCGCTTGAGCACCTCGCCCAGCGGCACACCGAGCCATGGGATCACCATCGACCAGCCTTCCACGCAGCGAAGCCGATAGACGCGCTCCTCGGGCTTCTGTCCGCGCAGCAGGTCGTCCAGCGAGACACGGCCCGGCTTCGCGCAGGCTCCGCCCACCGCGACGGTCCACGGGGAGGTACGCAGCGTCTTCGGCGCACGCGAAGGGTCGGCCTTGCCCGTCCCGAATTCGTAGAAATTGTTGTACGTCGAGGCATCCTGGAAGGTGGTGCGCTCTTCCCGGGTGCCGAAGCCCGCCTTCAGGCGCGTCGGGTCGAGCGGCTTGCCCGGCGGTGGGGGCGCTTCGGCACGAGAGCAGCCGGTGATCCCCAGCGCCGGGGCCGCCATCAGGGCGGCGACCAGATGCCGCCGCTCGCGGTAGACGGCCTCGTCGGTGATTTCCCGGAGTGGAATACGCAGAGCATCACGAAGGGACATGGCAGGGCTCCGGGGGGCGATAACCGATTAGACGGGAGTCATGATGAAAAAGATGCAGCTGGCAGGGACACCCGCGCCGGTGTGCTGCGCTGCGGCATACTCGGCCTTCACCCGTCGACGAGCCCTGCCATGTCCCGCGTCCACAACTTCAGTGCCGGCCCCGCGACCCTTCCCGAGCCCGTGCTGCAGCAGGCACGCGATGAACTGCTGGACTGGCGGGGCGTGGGGGCGTCGATCGTCGAACTCAGCCACCGCGGCCCGGAGTTCATGGAAGTGGCCGCCGAGGCGGAAGCGGACCTGCGTCGGCTGGTATCGGTGCCGGACGACTATGCCGTGCTCTTCCTCGCTGGTGGCGCGACCACCGCACAGGCGCTGATACCGTTGAACATCGCCGCGCCCGGGCAACGTGCCGATTACGTGATCACCGGGCACTGGGGCAAGACCGCGGTGAAGCAGGCGCGGCCGTATGTCGATGCGCACATCGCTGCGTCCAGCGAAGCCGACGGGTACCGTGACATTCCGCCTTCCCGCAGCTGGGAGATGTCGCCCGACGCCGCGTTCGTGCACGTCACCGCGAACGAGACTATCCATGGCGTCGAGTTCCGCGACATTCCTGAAATCGGCGACGTGCCGCTGGTCGCCGATTTCAGCTCGAGCATCGCCTCGGAGCCCATGGACGTCACGCGCTTCGGCGTCATCTATGCCGGCGCGCAGAAGAACCTCGGGCCCGTGGGCGTGAGCGTGGTGATCATCCGTCGCGACCTGCTCGATCGTGCAGGCCAGCCCCGCGCCGACATTTTCGATTACCGCTCGCACGTCAAAGGCGAGTCTATGCTCAATACCCCGCCGACGTGGAACTGGTATCTCGCGGGCCTGGTGTTCAAATGGATGCTCGCGGAAGGCGGCGTGGAGGAATTCGCGCGCCGCAACGCACGCAAGGCCGCGATGTTGTACGCAGCTATCGACGGCTCCGGCGGGTTCTATCGCAACGAGGTCGCGCCCGGCGTGCGGTCGCGCATGAACGTGCCGTTTTTCCTGCGCGACGCAGCGCTCGACAAGGCGTTTCTCGCCGAATCCGTACAGGCCGGGTTGATCGGGCTCAAGGGCCATCGCGCCCTGGGTGGCATGCGCGCATCCATCTACAACGCGATGCCGGAAGCCGGGGTGCGTGCGCTGGTCGACTTCATGGACGATTTCCGGAGACGGAACGGATGAGCAGGCCCGACGAAGAGGCCACACCGGCCGGTTCACCCGAGGAGCTGTCACGTCTGCGCGAGCGCATCGACGCCATCGACCGCGACATCCAGTCGCTGATCGGCGAACGTGCCCGCTTCGCAGGACAGGTGGGGCGTGCCAAGGGCGCGCTGGCGCGGGCGGTTGACTACTACCGGCCGGAGCGCGAGGCGCAGGTGCTGCGACGGGTGGTCGACCGCAACGACGGGCCACTGGGCAATGCGGTGCTGGTGCGCGTCTTCCGCGAAATCATGTCGGCCTGCCTGGCGCAGCAGGAACCGCTGAAGGTGGGTTATCTGGGGCCCGAAGGCACGCATTCGCAACAGGCGGCGCTGAAGCATTTCGGGCACTCGGTAAAGGAGTTGCCGCTCGCCAGCATCGAGGAGGTATTCCAGGAGGTGGAAGCCGGCAACGCCGACTTCGGGGTCGTGCCGGTGGAGAACTCCACGCAGGGCACCATCCAGTCCACGCTCGACATGTTCCTGTCCTCCGGCGTGCGCGTCTGCGGTGAAGTCGAGTTGCGCGTGCACCAGCATCTGCTCTCGCGCAGTGGGCGGATCGAGGACATCGAGCGGGTCTATTCCCATCCGCAGTCGTTCGCGCAATGCCGCGCATGGTTGCGCACGAACCTGCCCGGTATTGAAATGCTCCCCGTCGTGAGCAATGCGAACGCCGCGCGCCGCGCGCGCAATGCCGACGATGCGGCGGCGATCGCCGGCATCAGTGCGGCATCCGTGTACGGGCTGAAGGCGGTGGCCGGGCCCATCGAGGATCGTCCCGACAACACCACGCGATTCCTCGTGCTCGGGCGCGAGCTGTTCTCGCCGTCCGGTAACGACCGCACCTCGCTACTGGTATTCATCAAGGACCAGCCCGGCGCCCTCTACAGTGTGCTCGAACCGTTCGCCCGCAATGGCCTGAGCATGACGCGCATCGAATCGCGCCCGGGCCATGCCGGCCCGTGGCAGTACGCGTTTTTCATCGACATCAACGGACACGTGCACGAGGCGGCGATGGAACGCGCGCTGTCCGGCCTGGATGACTTCGCGCAGGAGGTGCGGGTGCTGGGTTCCTATCCGGTGGCGATCGAATGAACCGTGCATTCGACGAGGCGTGGTTCGCCGCACGGGCACACGAGGGCATCCGCGGCCTGAAAGCCTACGACCCCGGCCATGATGTGGTCGCGTTGCGCGCCGCTGCGGAATGGCTGGTCGAACTCGGCTCCAACGAGAACCCCTATGGCCCGTCACCCGATGCACGTGAAGCGCTGCTCGACTCCTTGCACCTCGTACACCGGTATCCCGACCCGCGCGGGACAGCGCTCAAGGCGAAGCTCGCAGGCGTGCATGGCGTCGACCCTGCATGCCTGTTGCTGGGCAACGGCTCGCACGAGCTGTTGATGCAGCTCGCGCAGGTATTCGCTGGCCCGGGCGACGATGTCGTGTATTCGCAGTTCGGTTTTGCGGTATTCGCGATCGCCACGCAGGCGGCGGGCGCGAAGGCGCGCGTCGTGACGGCTCTGCCGCGCGATGCCGCGATGCCGCTCGGCCACGATCTCGCCGCGCTCGCGGCCGCGGTCACGCCGGCGACGAAGCTCGTCTACGTCGCCAATCCCAATAATCCGACCGGCACGTGGTTCGGCGCGCCGGCACTCGCCGCCTTCGTCGCAGCCATACCACCCGAAGTCATCGTCGTGATCGACGAGGCGTACGCCGAGATGGTGGATGCGCCCGAATTCGAGACGGCCATGGGGCTTCTGGGCAGCCATCCAAACCTCGTGGTTACCCGTACCTTCAGCAAGGCGTACGGCCTGGCCGGGCTGCGCTGCGGCTATGCGGTCGCGCATCCCGCGCTGCTGGCCGTGCTGGAGCGCGTGCGGGAGAGCTTCAACGTCAATGGTTTCGCCCTGGCGGCCTGCGCGGCTGCGCTTGACGACCACGCGCATGTGGCCTGGGTGCGCAGGCGCAACGTTGAACAACGCGCCGCCCTTGCGCGATGGCTGGCCGGCCGCGGCATCGCCACGATTCCTTCGCAGACGAATTTCCTGCTGGCGGAGTTTGGCGAGCGCACGCCGGCGATCGAAGACGCCCTGCTGACGCACGGCATCGTGCTGCGGCCGATGCGCGGCTACGGGCTTGCGCATTTCTCGCGGATCACTGTCGGAACCCTGGACGAGCAGCGGCGCCTGTTCGCCGCACTCGACGAGGTACTTGCATGAGGCTGGACTGGATCGCGTCGCGCGGCGAGCCATTGCGCGGTCGCCTGCGTGTTCCCGGTGACAAGTCGGTATCGCATCGCGCCGTCATGCTCGCGGCGATCGCGGACGGCACAAGCCGCATCACCGGTTTCCTCGAGGGGGAGGACACGCTCGCGACGGCGCGCGTCTTCGAGCAGCTCGGTGTGCGTATCGAACGGCCATCGCCGGGGGAGCGCATCGTGCACGGGGTTGGCCTCCATGGCCTGCGTGCCAGTAGGCGACCGCTGGACTGCGGCAATGCCGGCACCGGCATGCGCCTGCTCGCCGGCCTGCTCGCCGGCCAGGGTTTCGACAGCGAACTGGTCGGCGATGCGTCGTTGTCCAAGCGCCCCATGGCGCGGGTGACGGAGCCGCTCTCGCGGCTTGGCGCGGTGATCGAATCGAACGGCGGGTTGCCGCCATTGCATATCCGTGGCGGCCAGGCGCTGCGCGGCGGCGACATCACGACCGGCGTCGCGAGCGCGCAGGTGAAATCGGCGCTCCTGCTCGCCGGCCTCTATGCCACAGAGCCGGTCGCGGTGATCGAACCGACGCCGACCCGGGACTACACGGAACGCATGTTGCAGGCCTTCGGCGTCGAGGTCGCGATCGAGCCGTGCTACGCGCGTGTCGTTCCGCCGGCGGCACTGCGCGCCACCGATATCGATGTGCCATCCGACTTCTCGTCGGCGGCGTTCTTCCTGGTGGCTGCCTGTCTCGTACCCGGCTCCGACATCCTCCTCGAGGCCGTCGGCATGAATCCGCGGCGGACAGGGCTGCTGCGCGCACTGCACCTGATGGGCGCGTCCATCGACGTCCTGAACCAGCGGGATCAGGGCGGGGAGCCCATCGCCGACCTGCATGTGCGGGCGGCGCCGTTGCAGGGCATCGAGGTGCCGGAAGACATCGTGCCGGACATGATCGACGAGTTTCCGGCGCTGTTCGTGGCCGCCGCATTGGCGGAGGGTTCGACGGTGGTGCGCGGCGCGGCCGAACTGCGGGTCAAGGAATCCGATCGCATCGCGACGATGGCGGCCGGGTTACGCGCGATCGGTGCATGCATCGACGAGACGCCCGATGGCGCGGTCATCCATGGCGGGATCATCGGCGCAGGCGATGCGGACAGCCACGGTGACCACCGCATCGCCATGAGCCTTGCGATCGCCGCCCAGTGCGCATCCGGGGACATTCGCATCGGCGACGTCGGCAATGTCA
>SCUY01000311.1 GCA_004322525.1 Lysobacter sp.
CTGCGGAGCGCCGACCTCCGTCGCCGCCAGCGCCCTGCGGTAGGCCTCGCGAGCCTGATCGCGCTGACCAAGGGCGAAGTACGCATCACCCCTCACTTCCTCGTTCGCCGCATCGGACGACCGCAGGGTCTTCAATGCATCGGATGCCTTGCCGGCGTCGATCTGCAGGCGGGCAATGCGCCGCTCGGCGACGGTACGCAGTGAAGGCTCCGAAGGCAGGGCCGCTTTCAGCGCGGAAATCGCCGCGTCACGCTGGCCCGCATCCACCTGGGCGCGCGCAAGCGAGAAGGTCGCCAGGGAGCGGTAAATACCTGGGGGCAATGCCTGGACGCCTGCAGCGGCCTGGACGCCCCGCGCATCGACGCCATCGACGGCCGCCTGGTATTTCTCGGCGACCTGCATGCTGTGGTTCACCTGCTGTTGCTGCCACCACTTCCAGCCGCCAATAGCGGCCAGGCCGAGCAGCACACCGCCCAGCAGGCCTCCGCCGTTCGCACGCAACCATTCCTGGACGCGTCGGCTCTGTTCGTGTTCGTCGAGAAGATCGTCGATCGCCATGCTGTCTCGTCCCGCACAGGCGGGAACCGCTGAAGGACTGGGCCTCGCGGTAGCTGTCCGGCTATCCGGCTGAAAGACGGATCAGGGCAGAACGGGCGCGAGGGAGCCGTCAGAGGATAGCGTAAAGCGCGCGACATTCGCTCGGGTATACGGCGCCAGATCCACCGCCTGCCCATTCCGCAGCACACGCACCACCGCGGAATTGCCCAGTACGACGCGTCGCAGCCCTGCAGGATCGAGGTCCCGGCGATCGCCGGCACGCAGCAAACGCTCCTCCACGACCGCACCGTTCGCGGCGAACAGCTGGATCCAGCTGTCGCCGGAGAACTCGATGCGGACGGGCATGGCCACGGGAGATGCCGGGAGCGAAGCGATCGAGGCAACGAGCGCGGTACGGGGCGCGGTCTCGCCGGCAGCCCCCATGCTCGCGGGCGTCACGTCGAGGGACGCCACCGGCACATCCGGATGCGTTCGCGTTGCGAGCCATACAGGTATGACGAGTGCGGCTGTCAGAACGACATAGATCGCGCGCCGCCCCAGGCTCTCTGCGACATGGCGATACCGCGGCACGTGGACATGGCAGACCAGGGCCGGCGCCGACGTGGTAACCCGGCCGGCCGGTAGCGCCTCGTCCTCGAGCCCTACGCCGAGCGCACGTGCATAGGCCCTCAGTTGGCCGCGGACGAAGACCGGTGCGCCAATCTCGGACCAGCGCCCGTCCTCGAGCGCCTGCAGGGCACGCATCGGCATGTGCGTCTGGCGCGCCATGTCGGCCAAGGTGTAACCGGCCGCATCACGTGCCTGCTTGAGCCGCCCACCGACGGCAGAGTCGGTCGCGTTCATCTGGTCATGGGTCCCCACCCGTTTCGGCGGAATTGGAGGTTCGGGGGAACTCCGCTCGAATACGCCGAACGTAGCGCTCGGCCGCCGCCCTGTCGCCCAGTTCTTGCTCGATCTGTGACGCCAGCAGCAAAGCCTCCCGATCAGCGGGAGCGGAGTCCAGGCGGCGCTCGATGAAAGCCCGGGCTTCGAGCCGCTCTCCAAGCGCGCGCTTCACCCGCGCCATGGCCATCAGCGCGACGGGATTCACCGGGGCTTCGGCCAGTACACGGCGCGCATCCCGGGCGGCGCGGTCCAGTTGACCGGCGCGTGCCGCACAGTCCGCCGCATTCGCAACTGCAGCGTCCGGTGTTGCATACCCGGGCGCCGCGGCGGCCTTGTCGAACCACGGGAGCGCTTCGCCGGGCTTGCCGGTGCTGCACAGCCAGATCCCGTATGTATTGAGCATTGCGCCATCGTCCGGCATGAGTTCCGCGGCCCGACGGTGATGCACCCCGGACTCCCGCTCGCGACCCAGTGCATCCAGTGCCTGCGCATACAGGCTGTGGGCCTGCGCTGACGACCCATCAATACGCAGTGCACGGCCTGCCGCGGCCAGCGCCCCGGAGCTGTCGCCGGACATCAGCCGGACCTGCGCCGCCTGGACGAGATTGAAGACATCCGTGCGCGCCGTACTGCCCGACCGGATATCGACTTCCGGCGCTGTCTGATGGAAACGGCCACGGGTGACATCAGGCCGGATGAAGGTCAAGCGACTGCAAGCAGTCGTGACATAAAGCAGAGCGACGGCAAACGCGACTGTGCGCCACACATCAGGCCGCATCGCCGA
>SCUY01000312.1 GCA_004322525.1 Lysobacter sp.
TCATCGGTATCGACCTCGGCACGACCAACTCGTGCGTCGCGGTCATGGAAGGCACGAAGGTGCGCGTCATCGAGAACGCGGAGGGCGATCGCACCACTCCGTCGGTCATCGCGTACACCAAGGACGGCGAGATCCTCGCCGGCGCCGCGGCCAAGCGCCAGGCGGTGACCAACCCCAAGAACACGTTCTACGCGGTGAAGCGCCTGATCGGTCGCAAGTTCACCGACGCCGAAGTGCAGAAGGACATCGGCCTGGTGCCGTACGGCATCGTGGCGCACGAGAACGGCGATGCCTGGATCGAGACGCAGGATGGCCGCCGCATGGCCGCGCAGCAGATCTCGGCCGAAGTGCTCGCCAAGATGAAGAAGACCGCCGAGGCGTATCTCGGCGAGACGGTGACCGAAGCGGTGATCACCGTGCCGGCGTACTTCAACGATTCGCAGCGTCAGGCGACCAAGGACGCCGGCCGCATCGCGGGCCTCGACGTGCGCCGCATCATCAACGAGCCGACCGCGGCCGCACTCGCCTACGGCCTCGACAAGTCGGGCGCGGATCGAAAGGTCGCCGTGTACGACCTCGGCGGCGGCACGTTCGACGTCTCGATCATCGAGATGGCGGAAGTGGACGGCGAAAAGCAGTTCGAAGTGCTGGCCACCAACGGCGATACCTTCCTCGGCGGCGAGGACTTCGACAAGCGCGTCATCGACTACCTCGTCGAGGAGTTCCAGAAGGACCAGGGCATCGACCTGCGCCGCGATCCGCTCGCACTGCAGCGCCTGAAGGACGCCGCCGAGCGCGCGAAGATCGAGCTGTCGACCGCGCAGCAGACCGAAGTCAATCTGCCGTACGTCACCGCCGATGCGTCGGGCCCGAAGCACCTCAACATCAAGCTGACGCGCGCGAAGCTCGAAGCGCTGGTCGACGATCTGGTCCGCAAGACGATCGAACCGTGCCGCGTTGCGCTGAACGACGCCGGCCTGCGTGCCAGCGACATCACCGAGGTGATCCTCGTCGGTGGACAGACGCGCATGCCGAAGGTGCAGGCCGCCGTGGCCGAGTTTTTCGGCAAGGAGCCGCGCAAGGACATCAACCCGGACGAGGCTGTCGCGATCGGCGCCGCGATCCAGGGCGGCGTGCTGGCCGGTGACGTCAAGGACGTGCTGCTGCTCGACGTGACGCCATTGAGCCTGGGTATCGAGACGCTTGGCGGCGTGTTTACCAAGATCATCGAGAAGAACACCACGATCCCGACCAAGGCATCGCAGACGTTCTCGACCGCCGAGGACAACCAGTCGGCCGTGACCGTGCATGTGCTGCAGGGCGAGCGCGACCAGGCGCGCTACAACAAGTCGCTGGCGCGCTTCGACCTGTCCGGCATCGATGCCGCGCCGCGCGGCATGCCGCAGGTCGAGGTCTCGTTCGACATCGATGCCAACGGCATCGTGCACGTGACCGCCAAGGACAAGAAGACGGGCAAGGAGCAGAAGGTCGAGATCAAGGCCGGCTCGGGCCTGTCCGAGGAAGAAGTGCAGCGGATGGTCCAGGACGCGGAGGCCAATCGCGAGGAGGACCGCAAATTCCAGGAGCTGGTGCAGGCGCGCAACCACGCCGACGGCCTCATCCACATGACCCGTGGCGCGATCAAGGAGCATGGCGAGAAGGTTCCGGGTGATGCGATCGGCCGTGCGGAGACCGCGATCGCCGACCTCGAAATCGCGATGAAGGGCGACGACAAGGGTCAGATCGAGGCGAAGAGCCGCGCGTTGGAGGAAGCTGCGCAGTCGTTGCTCGCCGTCGCTTCAGCCGGCCAGCAGGGTGGCGAAGATGTGGCGTCCGGCGCGAACCCGGGTGCCGCATCGCGGAGCGATGATGTCGTCGATGCCGAGTTCACTGAAGTGAAGGGCGACGAGTCCAAGTAAGCTGTACGGAAAACGGGAGCTCGAGGGCTCCCGTTTCCACAGGGGATGGTCGCCGCGTGATCCCAGCCGCCGGCCGAGCGAGCGAAGCGAAGTGAGCCCATGAGCAAGCGTGACTACTACGAGATCCTCGGCGTCGCCCGCGATGCGACGGAAGAGGATCTGAAAAAAGCCTACCGGCGCTCCGCGATGAAGCACCACCCTGATCGCAATCCGGGTGACAAGAACGCCGAGGGGGCATTCAAGGAAGCGAAGGAGGCCTACGAGACCCTGTCCGACGCTTCCAAGCGCCGCCTGTACGACCAGCA
>SCUY01000001.1 GCA_004322525.1 Lysobacter sp.
GCGGTTCCTGTTCAGAGGAAAGAACTACTCGACCACGAAGACCGCGGCGGTGCGGCCGGGCACGGCAACGCGGCCGTCCGGTTCGAAACGCGCCCCGCGAACACGCTCGTCGGCACCGCTGCGCTGCAGCGGATGCAGCACATAGTGCTTGCCTGCCTCGCTGGGGAGCGACAGTGTCTGTGGCTGCGGCGAGGCATTGACGACATAGAGCACTTCGTGGGCGCCCGCCCCAGGCAGGTCCGAGCCGTCGAGGTGGCCGACAATCACAGCCGGATTCTGCGCCGGCCCGACGTTGAGGAAGCGCAGGCGCCGCTGCACCTCGTCCGCGGTTCGCAGCCGCAACAGCGGCGTGGTCGCGCGGATCCGCAGCCAATCCCGGAAAACGTCGCGCGTCCAGCCGATCTCCTTCGAGGTCGGCCTGATCGATCCATCGCGCAACACCGGCGCCAGCAGCGGCCAGTCCTTTTCATTGTCGGCCGCGCGCGGCAGGCCCAGGCCGAAACCGTTGTCGGTATAGGTCCAGTCCAGACGGTTGAAAGCGTCACCGGAGTCGAAGCTGTTGCGATCCAGTGACTTGGAGCGCAGCACGTCGATGCCCGCGTGGTAGTACGGCAGGCCCTGGCTGAGCGCGACCACGGCGATGCCCAGCGCCTGCACGCGTGCACGGTCCTCGCGTGAGGTGGCGGACGGCAACCTCAGGGCGCCGAGGTCGAACAGGGTGAGGTTGTCGTGGTTCTCGACATAGTTCACGACCTCGGCCGGCTGGCTTGCATAGCCGGCCGGCGCACCCTTGTAGTCGAGCTGCGCCAACGTACCGATGCGGCCGTCGGCGAACGTCGTGGAATAGGTCTGCAGTGTGCCCGCGAGGCCCGCGCGGATGAGATCGGCCGCGTGCATCAGGTCACTGTGCGGGCGCTTCGGGTCGGCCTGCGCGTTCGGCGCATACACAAGGCCGTTCAACCAGCCCTGCTGCGCGATGAGATCGCGTCCGCTGTCGCAGCATCCGCCGCCACGCAGCGCATCTCGCGCGCGATCACTGAAGGTGGCGATTCCGGTGCCGTTGAGAGCACCCTGCGAGGCCTGCACGAAACGTGCGCCGTTGGCGACCTCACCGAAGTTCCAGCCCTCGCCGATCAGCGGAATCGCGCGCCCGGCCTCGCGTCGCAGGCGTTGCTGCACGGCCTCCATCGCAGCGCGCGGCTGGTGGCCCATCAGGTCGAAGCGGAACGAGTCGATGCCGTACTGGCGTGCCCAGACGACGAGTGTGTCCGCCATCAGCCGCGCCATCATGCGGTGCTCGGTCGCGGTGTTCTCGCAACATGTCGACCGCGTGACCGCGCCGTTCGCGTCGAGCCGGTGGTAATAGCCGGGGACGATGCGATCGAGTACCGAGGTCGCGGCCTGTCCCGAAGTGGTGGTGTGGTTGTAGACAACGTCCATGCCGACGCGCAGGCCGATGCCATGCAGCGCCTGCACCATGTCGCGGAATTCGCGGATGCGCACGGCGGCTGCATCGTCATGGGCTTTGGGCGTGCTCGCGTAGCTGCCCTCGGGTACGCCGAAGTGGTAGGGGTCATAGCCCCAGTTGAAGCAGTCACGCGACGCCACCGCGGCGATCGCCGCCTGTGCAGCCGGGCTGTCGGGCGCGGAAGGTGCAAGCGCCGGCGTCACGCAGCCGTGCTCGGGCACTGTCGCGATATCGAACACGGGCAGCAGATGCAGGTCGGTCAGCCCCGCCTCGCGCAGTGCGCGCAGATGACGCATGCCGTTCGACGACAGATCGGTGAACGCGAGGTATTTGCCCTGATGCGCGGCAGGCACGCTGGCGTCGCTGGCGGAGAAGTCGCGCACGTGCAGTTCGTAGAACGTCATGTCGACGTTCGATGCGGGTGCCTCCGGCCGCGCATGGCCGGCCCAGCCCGGCGGGGCGAGGGCGGGATTGTTGACGTCATCGAGATCCTGGATCGAACTGCGAACCGAATCGGTGGACAGTGCGACGGAATAGGGATCGGTAACACGGTTTCGCACCAGGCCAACGCCGGGAACCATCACGTCGACGAGAAACGTGTAATACGCGCCGCGCAGGTCGCCGTCGCGCTGCAGGTGCCAGGCTCCCGTCGCGTTGTCGCGATGCATCGGGGTGAGCGCCGTCGCAGCGCCGCCCTCGCTGTCGTACAGGCACACGGCCACGTGGCCTGCGGTGGGTGCCCACAGGCCGAATCGCGTCGATTCACTGTCAACGTGCAGGCCGAGGTCGGCATGATCACCGTCGAAGACGGCATCGAGCAGGCCCGGCCACTGCAGCCCGGTGACGTCGATAACGCGGCCGCGCAGATCCTCCTGTACGAGCAGCCACTGCGCGTCGAGGCTCGCGCGAACGTGTGCCGACACTGTCGCATCAAGGCGTGCGCGCATCCCCTCGGGGATGAATTCGAAGCGCGTCGCGGTACCGGCATCGAGGCGCACGGCTGAGGGCACCACCGGCCACACGGCATCCGCACCGCGCACCGGCTTGCCTACCGCCGCTACCAGCGCCGCATCGCGCGAACGCAGCAGCCGATAGCGGCCTGTCGCGGGCTTGCCCGGCCACTGCAGCGTGGAGGCGTCGAGCCAGTACGCGCGGGCATCCACCGCGGTCTGCATGGACGGTTGCAGCAGGCGTGCCGTGGCCGGTGCGTCGCAGTCGGTGATCGACGTCGCCGCGCTCACGGTCATCATCGGCAGGGCGAACGCCAGCGCGCAGGCAAAACGCCTGAATACGTTTCCAGACGGCTTCCATGCGTTGTGCAGCGCGCAAGGCGACGCAGAATGGCCGTCGGCGGCGAGCGCCGCATACTGGGCCATGGGCCAACGGGGAGCGGAATCAGGCATGGGCAGTCGCATTACGCAGGTCGTGATCGTGGGAGGTGGCACCGCCGGCTGGATGGCGGCGGCGGCGCTGTCGAAGGTACTGAATCGCGACTACTCGATCCGGCTCATCGAATCGGAGGACATCGGCACCGTCGGCGTGGGCGAGGCGACGATCCCGATGATCAAGCTCTTCAACGCCGCACTCGATCTCGATGAGAACGAGTTCGTTCGTGCCACGCGGGGTTCGTTCAAGCTCGGCATCGAGTTCGTGAACTGGGGGCGGCTGGGCGACAGCTACATCCATGGCTTCGGCAAGATCGGCCAGGACCTGGGCCTGGTGTCGTTCCATCACTACTGGTTGAAGATGCGCGCACTCGGCAGGGCCGCGCCGCTCGACGAATATTCGATCAATACGTTCGCAAGCCGGCACAACAGGTTCATGCGCGCGGTCACCGACCGCCCGAATTCGCCGCTTGCCGATATCGCCTATGCCTACCACTTCGATGCGGGACTCTACGCGGCCTATCTGCGCCGCTACGCCGAAGGGCGTGGCGTGGAGCGCATCGAGGGCAAGGTGGTCGATGTCAGCCTGCGAGGCGGTGATGGCTTCGTCGAGTCGCTCACGCTCGACGGCGGGCGCGTCGTCGGGGGCCAACTGTTCATCGACTGCTCGGGCTTCCGCGGGCTGCTGATCGAGCAGGCGCTCAGGACCGGTTACACCGACTGGACGCAGTGGCTGCCCTGCGATCGCGCCGTGGCCGTGCCCTGCGCGCACGGTGGCCCGATCACGCCGTACACGCGTTCGACCGCGCGGCAGGCCGGCTGGCAGTGGCGCATTCCGCTGCAGCATCGTGTCGGTAACGGGCACGTATTCTCCAGCCGCCACATCAGCGAGGACGAGGCCACCGCAACGCTGATGGCGAACCTCGAGGGCGAGGCGCTCGCCGAGCCGCGCACGTTGCGCTTCGTCACCGGCAAGCGCAACCGTACCTGGAACCGCAATGTCGTCGCGCTCGGCCTTGCCAGCGGCTTCATGGAACCGCTCGAATCGACCAGCATCCACCTCGTACAGTCGGGCATCGCGCGGCTCACCGCGTTCTTCCCGCACGAGGGGTTCCACCAGCCCGACATCGACGAGTTCAACCGCCATGCGGATGTCGAGGTCGAGGCGATCCGTGATTTCCTCATCGCGCACTACCACGCGACCGAGCGCAGCGACACGCCTTTCTGGGACTATTGCCGCACCATGGACGTGCCCGAGTCGGTCACGCGGCGGATCGAACTCTTCCGCAGCAACGGCCGCGTCTTCCGCGAAGGAAATGAACTGTTCGCCGAGCCGAGCTGGGTGCAGGTGCTGGATGGACAGCGCGTCCATCCCCGCGGCTACCACGCGATGGTGGATGTGTATTCCGATGAGAAGATCACCGAGTACCTCGCGAGTGTCCGTGGGGTGATCTCCAACTGCGTGCAGGCGATGCCGACGCATGAGGAATTCATTGCACGCCACTGCGCGGCCCCGGCCTGAGCCGGGAGAGCAGTCAGCCGAGGGTGGCGTAGAGCGCGCCATGCGCAGGCAGGAAGAGTCGCCCGGATTCCAGGCGCCCGTTTGCAATGCCGGGCGCGTGCAGTGCAGTGACAGCGCCGAGCTCGAGGCTGCAGTCCACCGGTGTAGCGGAGAGGTTGAAGGCTGCCAACAGGCGGTCGCCGGCCTTCTCCCGCACGAAGGCGAGCACTGGTTCGGGCGTGTCAAGGAAGCGGATGCCGCCCTCGGTGAGTGCAGGCTGGCTGCGCCGCCAGCGCAGAAACGCACGCACGGTATTCAGCACTGAAGCCGCATTGTTTTCCTGTCGCGATACGCTGCGGCTGCGATGCGTGCCTACCACCGGCAGCCAGGGCGCGCCGCCGGTGAAGCCGCCGTGTTCGCCGTCGGTCCATGGCATCGGCGTGCGGCAGCCGTCACGACCCTTGAAGTTCGGCCAGAAAGTACGGCCATAGGGATCCTGCAGCAGCTCGTACGGCACATCGACTTCCGGCAGGCCGAGCTCCTCGCCCTGGTAGAGGCAGACCGAACCGCGCAGTGAACAGACCAGCGCGACCAGCTGCCGCGCGAGCGCATCGGATGCATCGCCGTTGCCCCAGCGCGTCACCGCGCGTTGCACGTCGTGATTGCTGATCGCCCAGCAGGGCCAGCCATCGACCATGCTCGCTTCCAGCCGCTCGGCGGTATCCCGGATATACGTCGCGGTGAAGTCGTCGGTGAGCAATTCGAAGCTGTAGCCCATGTGCAGCCGGCCCGGCTGCACGTACTCGGACATCGTCGCCAGCGAATCCTCCGAGGAGATCTCGCCGAGCGCGGTGACGTCGGGATAGCGATCCATCAGGGCACGGATGTCTTCGAGGAAAGCCAGGTTCTGCGGCTGCGTGTTGTTGTAGTGGTGGTACTGGAAGGCGTACGGATTGTCCGGCGCGAACCCGCGGCCCACGCGCAGGGCTTCGGGCTTGGGCGGGTTGTCGCGCAGCTGCGCGTCGTGGAAGCAGAAGTTGATGGCATCCAGGCGGAAGCCGTCGACGCCGCGGTCCAGCCAGAACTTCACATTGTCCAGCTGTGCCTGCCGCACGGCCGGATTATGAAAATTGAGGTCGGGCTGGCTGGCAAGGAAGTTGTGCAGGAAGTACTGCCGGCGCCGCGGTTCCCACTGCCAGGCCACGCCACCGAACAGTGACATCCAGTTGTTGGGCGGCGTGCCGTCGGGCTTCGCATCGGCCCAGACATACCAGTCGGCCTTGGGATTGTCGCGGCTGGCGCGGCTTTCCTTGAACCATTCATGCTCGATCGACGTATGGCTCAACACCTGGTCGATCATCACCTTCAGGCCGAGCGCATGCGCCTTCGCCAGCAGGCGGTCGAAGTCCTCAAGGGTGCCGAACATCGGGTCGACGTCGCGGTAATCCGCGATGTCGTAACCGAAGTCCGCCATCGGTGACCTGAAGAACGGCGACACCCAGATCGCATCCACGCCGAGGCTCGCGATGTAGTCGAGCTTCTCGACGATGCCGGGCAGGTCGCCGATGCCGTCGCCATTGGTATCGAGGAAGCTGCGCGGATAGATCTGGTAGATCACCGCGCCTCGCCACCAGCGCATCGTCGTCATCGAGTGTCCCGGCCAACGGTGGATCGGGGAACGCGGCCGCGTTCCGCTCGCCGCTGGACTATTCCATGCGGGCCGCGAGCATGCCGGCGCGCGACCGGCTCCGGCGCTGAATACGTTTGCAGCGGAATTTGTGCGGGGGGCTGGCTGACTACCATGCGGCCAGCATCGCCTCCGGGCGCCGGTTCCGCCGCGTCGATGCTGCATTGCACACCGCTTTCTCGCGGCGACGGCCTCACACTCGCCTTCCACGGCGCATCACAGGGCGAACATGAACCCATCGACGCACACCAAGCCGACGCTCACGTTCTGGCAGATCTGGAACATGTGCTTCGGCTTCCTCGGCATCCAGTTCGGCTTCGCCCTGCAGAACGCCAACGTCAGCCGCATCTTCCAGACCCTCGGCGCCGATATGGAGCAGTTGCCAATGCTCTGGATCGCGGCGCCGCTCACCGGCCTGATCGTGCAGCCCATCGTTGGCTATTTCTCCGACCGCACGTGGACACGGCTCGGCCGTCGACGCCCGTATTTTCTCGTCGGCGCAGTGCTCGCCACGCTCGCGCTGTTCGCCATGCCGAATTCGCCGACGCTCTGGGTCGCCGCGGGCCTACTGTGGATGCTCGATGCATCGATCAACATCTCGATGGAACCGTTCCGGGCATTCGTCGGTGATCAGCTGCCCGTGCGGCAGCGCGCGACCGGCTACTCGATGCAGAGCTTCTTCATCGGCGTGGGCTCTGTCGTGGCCAGCCTGCTGCCCTACCTGCTGACGCATTTCGGCGTGGCCAATACCGCGGCCGAAGGCGCCGTGCCGGATACGGTGCGCTGGTCGTTCTACTTCGGCGGGGTGGTGCTGCTGCTCGCGATCGGGTGGACCATCTTTCGGACCCGCGAATACCCGCCCGAAGTATTGGGCCGGTGGGACGAGGCGCCACCGAACGCAGCCCGCGCACGCATTCCGTCACGCATGCGCGCCAGTGCGTTCGCCTGGCTGGGTGCGGGGTTGCTGCTGCTGTTCCTCGTGTATTCGAACGGGCTGGACAAACAGCTCTACGTGCTCGGCGGCCTGATCGCGGCCTACGGCGTGTTGCTGCTGGCACGCACGGCGACGCGTGGTGCGGGCGCCTTTGCCCAGATCATGGATGACCTCTACGACATGCCATCGACGATGCGACAGCTCGCGGTCGTGCAGTTCTTCTCCTGGTTCGCACTGTTCGCGATGTGGATCTACACGACGGGCGCGGTCACCTCCGTGCATTTCGGAAGCAGCGATCCGACGTCGGCCGCCTACAACGAAGGCGCCAACTGGGTGGGCGTGCTGTTCGCGGCGTACAACGGCTTCGCAGCGGTGGCCGCCATCTTCATCGCGCGCATGGCACGCCGCTTCGGCCTGCGTCGCACGCACCTGTTCAATTCCGTGCTGGGGGGTGCCGGCCTGCTGTCGATGATGTTCATCCGCGACCCGCACTGGCTGCTGTTGTCGATGGTCGGCGTCGGCTTCGCCTGGGCGTCGATCCTGTCGTTGCCCTATGCGCTGCTCTCGGACAGCGTGCCGGCAGCCAAGATGGGCGTCTACATGGGAATCTTCAACTTCTTCATCGTGATCCCGCAGCTCGTCGCGGTCGCCGTCCTCGGTTTCCTGGTCGAGCGCGTCTTCGGTGGCCATCCCATCAACGCGCTCGCGATCGGCGGCATCAGCATGATCGTTGCCGGCTTGTGCGTGCTGCGCGTGCGCGAACCCGCAGCGCATGCTTCCAGCGCAGCGTCGCCGGCATGAAGCGCCTGTCTTCCGCATTGGCGCTGGGCGCAGCGCTTGCGATGACCGCGCAGGCAGCGCCGCCAGCACAGGTGTCGCCACGCGTTTTCATCGGTACCACGGAACCTTTCGCCAGCGAGGCGATCTACTTCGTGCTCACCGACCGCTTCGTCAACGGCGACCGGTCGAATGATCATCGCGACCAGGGCGGCAAGCAGTTGCACACCTTCGATCGCCCAACGCCCGGCGCGCCGCAAGGCCGCAGCGACAACGTCGGCTACCTCGGCGGCGATTTCAAAGGGCTGCTCGACAACGCCGACTACATCCGTGACATGGGCTTCGGTGCGGTCTGGATCACGCCGATCGTCGACAACCCGGATGAGGCTTTCACCGGCGGCGACGCGGTGCGATGGGGCGCGATGTTCACCGACCGCGGCAAGACCGGCTATCACGGCTACTGGGGCGTGAATTTCTACCGGCTCGACGAACACCTGCCGAGCGCGGACCTGGACTTCCGCGGGTTGACGGCGGGGCTCAAACAGCATGGCCTGAAGACCGTGCTCGACATCGTCGCCAACCACGGCTCGCCGGCCTACACGATGCCGCACGAGCAGCCGAAGTTCGGGAAGATCTACGGCCCTGGCGGCGAGCTTCTGGCCGACCACCAGAACCTGCCGCCGGCGAAGCTCGATCCGACGCACAACCCGCTGCACCGCTGGTACAACACCGGCGGCGGCCTGGCACAGCTGTCGGACATCAACGAGAACGAGCCCGCGGTGCTCGACTACTTTGTCGGTGCCTATTCGCAGTGGATCGAGCAGGGTGCCGACGCCTTCCGCATCGATACCATCGGCTGGATGCCGAATGCGTTCTGGCATGCGTTCACCACGCGCGTCCGCTCGAAGCATCCGGGCTTCTTCATGTTCGGCGAAGCGTTCGACACCGACGCCGCGACGATCGCCATGCATACCCTGCCGCGCAATGCCGGCGTCAGTGTCCTCGACTTTCCACTGAAGGACCGCATTGCCGAGGTCTTCGGCCGCAAGGGCGGTGGTTACGAGCGCATCGCCGAGCGGCTGTTCCTGACGGACGGCCCGTATGCGAACCCGTACGAGCTGATGACGTTCTACGACAACCACGACATGGCACGCCTGGATGCCACCGACGCGGGCTTTATCGATGCAAACAATTTCCTGTTCACCGCGCGCGGCATCCCGGTGATCTATTACGGTTCGGAAGTCGGCTTCGAGCGCGGCACCGCCGAGCATGCGGGCAATCGCAATTACTTCGGCCAGGCACGCATCGAGGCGGCGAAGAAGCATCCGATCCACGCCGCGCTTCGTCGCATCGCGCGCGTGCGGGCATCGACGCCCGCGTTGCAGCGGGGCCTGCAGGTGAACCTGGAGTTCAAGGGCGATCGCGCCGCGTTCTATCGCGTCGTGCAGACGCGCGAAACGCAGCAGGTGGCGCTGGTGCTGCTGAACAAGGGGGCATCCAGTGCGACCTTCCGCATCGACCGCTGGCTGCAACCGGGCAACTGGCAGGCGCGGATCCGCGGCGGGACGGTGCCGGTGCGGGCCGGTGAATCGCTGGAAGCCACGGTGTCGCCACACGATGCGGAGGTCTACGTGCTCGACGGCGCGGTGACCGACCCGGGGCTACGGGCTGAACTGCAGCAGGCCGAGCTGCGCAGGTCGCGTCACTAGCTGGGCGGATCGCCTGCCGCTCAGCCGAGCGTGAACGACGATCTGCGCACCACCAGCGATGTCGGCAGCATCGCGCTGTCCGCCGGTTCGTCGCGGGTGAGCTGCATCAGGGTTCCGACGAGCAGTTCCCCGGCGCGCGAGGTGTCCTGCATCACCGTGGTCAGCGGTGGCGTGGAGAAGCGCGCCATCGGGATGTCGTCGAAGCCGACCACCGACACGTCCTGCGGAATGCGGATGCCGGCCTCGTGCAGCGCGCGCATCGCGCCGACCGCGATCAGGTCGCTCGCGGCGAAGATCGCGTCGAACGGACGGCCGCGCGAGAGTAGTTGCACGGCGGCGTCGTAACCGGCTTCCTCGCTGGTTTCCGCATCGACCTGCAACGCGGGATCGAGCGCGACGCCAGCCTCGGCCAGCGCTGCCTCGCAGCCGCGATAGCGGTCGAGGAATTCGGGGTAGTGGCTCGAAGCATGGCCGATGAACGCCATGGTGCGCCGTCCGCAGTCCAGCAGGTGCTGCCCGGCCAGGCGGCCGCCGTGCAGGTTGTCGCAGCCGATCGACACGCCCGGCTGGTCGGCCGCCACGGCGCCCCAGCGCACGAAGTGCGTACCTCTTTCGACCAGCGCGGCGAGCTTGTCGCGATACAACTCGTAATCGCCGTAGCCGAGCAGGATCAGGCCGTCGGCCTTCATGCTGTCCTCGTAGTCGGAATGCCAGTCCTCGGAGAGCTGCTGGAACGAGACCAGCAGATCCTGTCCGTGGCGCGCGCAGGCCCGGGTGATCGAGCCCAGCATCGCCAGGAAGAACGGGTTGATGTGCGACTCGTCCGGGGTCGGGTCCTCGAACAGCAGCAGGGCGAGGGTGCCGGACTTCTGCGTGCGCAGGCTGGAGGCGCGGCGGTCGACCTTGTAATTGAGCTCGCGGGCCACCGCTTCCACCCGCTTGCGGGTCTCCTCGTTGACCAGCGGACTCCCACGCAGAACACGCGAGACGGTCGCCTGCGAGACCCTGGCGCGAAAGGCGATGTCGAACGAGGTGGGCCTGGATTTCTTGGTCATCCGGCCCGAGTGTAGCCGGCGCCCGCGCCCGGGGGGCTGGGACGTAGGCCATTGGCGGGGCTGGAAAGCGGCTGTCGGCACCCCCAATGCTGGTTAGGGCCGATGCGGCCTTTATCGCCGGTGCACGGGTACGCAGGCAGGATTGCGTTCCGTTGTCCCATCCCCGCAACACTCCGGAACTCTCGCGGCCTTTAGCAGTCAAAGGGCCCGACTGCTAACATCGATGCCATGACCCAGACAGCCTCCACTGCTCTTGTCACCAACAGCCTGCCGGTCGTCGCGCCGCTGGCACTGAGCCCGCTCGGTTCGCTGGACGCCTACATCGGTGCGGTGAACCGGATACCGGTACTCAGCGTCGACGACGAGCAGCGCCTCGCGCGCCGCTATCGCGACGACGAAGACCTCGACGCCGCCCGCGAGCTGGTGCATTCGCACCTGCGCTTCGTGGTGCACGTCGCGCGTGGCTACAACGGCTACGGCCTCGGCATCGCCGACCTCATCCAGGAAGGCAACATCGGCCTGATGAAGGCGGTGAAGCGCTTCGACCCCGACCAGGGCGTACGCCTGGTCAGCTTCGCGGTGCACTGGATCCGCGCCGAGATGCACGAGTTCATCCTGAAGAACTGGCGCATCGTGAAGGTCGCCACGACCAAGGCGCAGCGCAAGCTGTTCTTCAACCTGCGCAAGAGCAAGACGCGCCTGGGCTGGATGAATGCCGAGGAAGTTCGCGCGGTCGCCGCGGACCTCAGGGTTTCCGAGCGCGAAGTGCTGGAAATGGAATCGCGTCTGTCCGGCCGTGACATCGGTTTCGATGCGCCGGACGACGGCGACGAGGACGGCCCGCCGTCGCCTGTGGCTTATCTGCGCGCGAATGGTGAAGACCCGTCGCAGCTGTACGAACGCGAGGACGAGGAGTCCAGCCAGCTCGACGTGCTGCGCGAAGGCCTGTCCGAGCTCGACGCGCGATCGCGCGACATCGTCAAGCGCCGCTGGCTCGACAGCGAAAGCAAGATCACCCTACAGGAGCTCGCCGACGAATACGGTGTCTCGGCCGAGCGCATCCGCCAGATCGAGGCGAACGCGCTGAAGAAGATGCGCGCACTGTTCGCGGCGTAAGCAAGTGGCCTGATCGATTCATATACGACGGCCCGGGAAACCGGGCCGTTTTCGTTCGCGCGGGCGATGGCCACGCACGCAATGTCGGCGGCGGTTGGTTGCGTCTTCTGGATCGTGCGAGCCAGAGGCGAAGCGGTACATCCGATCGCGGCTGATCTTCCCGGCTGGCCACACAGTTCCGGGAGTTCCGCTTACAGCAGCCAGCAGCGGGCGGGCATACGCCGAGAGCGCTCAGGACGGGCAGCGCGCATTCCTTTCCGACGGCTGGAACAGCCAGGAATGCTAACGAGGATGCATCTAGCCTGCCGTCGCCTTGAGCAGTTCTTCAAGCTTCAGCTGATCCTGCGCGAACTTGCGGATGCCTTCGGCGAGTTTTTCCGTCGCCATCGCGTCTTCGTTGTGCTGCCAGCGGAAGGAGGGCTCGTCGATGCGCGACGGGGCCGCCTCGCGCGCGCCGTCGTCCGTGAGCGCGGCATCGAGTGACGCGTCGCTCGCCTGGAGTTCGCCGAGCAGGTCAGGCGAGATGGTGAGGCGGTCGCAGCCCGCGAGCGCGGTGATTTGGCCGAC
Organism: Lysobacter sp.; assembly: GCA_004322525.1. Lineage (GTDB taxonomy): Bacteria > Pseudomonadota > Gammaproteobacteria > Xanthomonadales > Xanthomonadaceae > Cognatilysobacter. Next base: position 12,200 of record SCUY01000001.1, read on the forward strand.
ATTGCGAAAACTCGCGCCCATCACGACGGTGTCGTAGCCATGGTGCTTGTACCAGCGCCAGATGCGGCTGACCGACTGCACGCCCGGATCCTCCTGCGAGGTGGCGGGCTTTGCCATGCCGTTGGCGAGATGCCAGTCGAGGATGCGACCCACGAACGGTGAGATCAGGTAGGCGCCGGCTTCCGCGCAGGCGACGGCCTGCGCGAACGAGAACAGCAGCGTGAGGTTGCAGCGGATGCCTTCGCGCTCCAGGCGCTCGGCGGCACGGATGCCTTCCCACGTCGAGGCGATCTTGATGAGCAGGCGGTCGCGGCCGATGCCGGCGGCGTCGTACAACTCGACGAGACGATGCGCCTTGGCGATGGTGGCATCGGTATCGAAGCTCAGGCGCGCATCTACCTCGGTCGAGACGCGTCCAGGAATCAGCGCAAGAATCTCGCCGCCGATCGCGACAGCGAGCCGGTCGGAGGCATCGGCGATGCGGGAAACCGCCGTGTCTCCACTGGCAGCAGACACGGCGGCGGCCACCAGCGCGGCATAGGCGGGCAGGCTGGCCGCCTTGAGAAGCAGCGATGGATTGGTGGTGGCGTCGAGCGGCCGGAAGCAGGCGATGGCTTCGATATCGCCCGTATCGGCGACGACGGCGGAATGCTGGCGCAGGGCATCGAGAAGAGTCGTCATGCCCTATTGTCGCGCAGGACGCGCCCTGCATGAAGACAGGCCGCCTGCATGGATTCAGTGTGAAAGCGCGGCACGCACGGGATTGCGTAGTGCTTCCTGTTGCCGTGCCTCGCGCTGCGCCTGCCTGTTCACCGCCACGTGGTGCATCTGTTCGCTGCTCTCCCGCAGCGGTTGAGCCACCGCCTGCCGGACACTGATGCCATCGGTACTGCGATTGAGGCCAGGCTCGTCGCGTATCGGGGAGACCTGCACTCCGCGCACGAGCGAGACGTCGCGGTTGAGTTCCACACGATCCACGCGCGTGATGCCTTCGCGCAGGCACTCGACCGCGAGCGCTGCGGCGATGCGCCGGCTGTGATGGCCGGTCGGCTGCCCCCGGGTGCGCTCCTCTGCCTGCACCTTGTCCAGCACCTGCGCATAGAGCGCGTGTTGCGGATGCGTTGTATGGCTCATCAGCGCACGCTCGGCACGGCCCAGCGCACGCTCCGTCCACTTTCCTGCCACGCCCAGGCCCTGAAGCCCATGCTCACGCTGGAACGCCTGCAGCGCGAACTTCGTGTTGCTGCCGAAGTCGCCATCCGCCCTCAGGGCCCTGTCATCCGCACCCCGATAGCCGAGATCTGCCAGGCGCTGCTGCAGGCGTTCGACGGCGGGGCCTTTTTCGCCGAAACGGAGTAAATGGTCAGCATCAGCCGCGGGCGAATTTTGCCATGGCAGTGTGGTAGCTGTGCTGTGGGTAGCGCTCGATACGACAGGAGGTTGACCAGCGATCAGCGCGCGAGCTTTATGCAGAGGATCGCTTGCATAGAGCATGACTCCATGGGTCTTCTGGGCCTGCAGATAGCGGTCGAGCGGAATCGTTTCCACGCCTTCGCCACTGCGCGACTGGCTCACCCTGAGCTGGCCGCTGTGCGGGTCGCGGACCACCATCACGATGTGGTCGATTCCCCGGTAGCGGCCGGCGTCGAAGCTGGTCCGTCCATGGTCTTCCCCGATGACCATACCTTCCCGCAAGGCCGCATGCGTGACCTGTGCGCCTTCGAGCAGGGCGCCCGAACGCTGGGTGGACTTCTGCACGATCGTTGCGGCGGCGTCCATCCCTGGATTGAACAACTCGCCGCGCCCAAAGATCGTGCGCCCTACCTTGGCGTTGATCTCGTTCATTGTGGCGTTCTGCAGTAGCACCACCCAGCCGGAGCAGTCAATTTGCCCAGTACCCGCAGACTTGCTGCCTAGGCGATAGCGGACGTCGTCATGCTCGATGCCCAGTTCGAAGGCCCGCTTGAGCGTGACGAGAGGCCGGTGGCGGGGCGCGTGCGAAGGCTCCGCCGGCTCAGATGACGTCGGAATGCCGTTGCGAAACGGCTCGATGCCCATCTCAGAAATTCGGATGCGGTCGTACTTGGTGTCCCAGTAACGAACGAAGGTCTTCGCCATATCCTGATCGAACATGCGCGAGAACCGGTCGAAGCTCACTCCGGTGACGGCCTCGATGTCACGGCGGGCCACATTGTTAAGAATGTGGGGGCGCGTGTCGGTGCGGGTGAACGATCCCTTGGCGGTGGCTGCCTGTATGGAACGATAGCCGGCGGCACCCTGCTGATGCGCGAGATACATGTCCATGCCGTCCGGCGCGGCATTGCCGGACAGATATGCATGACCGGTCCGGGACTGGGCCACCATCAGATCCCGACGATTGTCGAGGTACAGGCGCGCCGCGGCGTCGGTATTGGCAACAGGATCGAATTCACGGCCGGCGATTGAATAGCGCGCCGCCGTCGAAGGGACGAACTGGAACAGGCCCTTGGCACCGTTCGGTCCGCGGGAGGCGCGCTCGTTGAAGACGCCTCCGGTCTCGATGTAGGCGAAGCGCAGGAAGTCGTCGCGCGGGATGCTTCGTTCCCGGGCTTCGTTGACGATGATGTCGAGCACTTCCTTGCGTGAATAATCGCGGCTCATGGGATGTCCTGATCGGAATCAGCGGGTCCGGTAGCTCGATGTCGTCGGGTCGAAGCGATACGTTGCCATCCCTGCGCCTGGCGCGTCCCTGGCGTTCGGTTCGAGTGCGATGCGAATCGAGGGCATCTCGCCGGTGCCGCGCTCGAACGTAAGGCGACCCCTCATCGACGTGCAAGGAAATGCGCGCCCTCCATCGCAACCGGCACGGTCGTCGTACCCGGCATTCACGGTTCCGATGTGCAACCACGCACCCTTGTCACCTCGCAGCAGCAGTTCGTAGTTCTTCTGCACCGTGCCCTGCTCGATGGCGGCCACGGTCGGCACCGCGAGCAGGAGCCGAGTCGGACTGACCACATGCATCACGGGCTGGCGTGAGGGGTCGATGGCATCCGCCTGCCCACGTCCACCGACCTCGCCGATCGAGCGCTGCGCACCGACGAAAGACCATCCCGCGCGGGCATTGTCGATGACGAAGGTTGCCTGCGTGAGCGTCGCCTTTGCCGACGGCGGATCGTCGGCTGCGGAATCGGATCCGAAGTGGTCGGGCGACTGCTCTACGAAGCCTGTGTACTGCCGTCTGCCATCCACCTGATAGGCATACCCGAACCAGAATGTCGCACGGCTTCCATTGCCAACGTCATAGGACGACGAACCATCACCCCGGTCTTGGAAAATCGCCTCGATTACGGCACCGGGCACCGGCGCTGCCGGAATTTTGGAGGGCGTGCCCAATGCGGTCCGTCGTGGTGCGGCCTGCCCTGCGGCGAGCGGCTCGCGACCCCAGTCACCTCTGGGCTGTGCTTGCATCGACTCGGAAGAACACGCCGCCAGTGTCGCCGCGAAGCAAAGGCTGAGCAGTCGGATTCGGATTGGCATTTGCGGGATGTTTCCATAGTAGGAGTGGCAAGAAAACGACGACGGAAGTCGCCATCGCGGCCTGGAAGGGGGTGCTATCGCGCACGCAGGGGTTGAATCGCTGGACTCTCGTAGGACCTGCGAGCCTGATTGTCCCGCCTGTCGATAGTTCAAGCTCGCGCACGTGCCCTGGTAGGACGGGCGCCCATTACGGGTACGCCTGCCGAGCCTTGCCCGCGGGGCTACGAGGTGTCGTAGCTAAAGACAGCGCTGCATCCTTGCCATGTCCCAGCATGTGTTCGAGTCCTTTCGAATGCTTGTGGGAAAGACTAACGCAATACCGAAGCAGAGTCAGTACAGATCCACCGGATCCACATCGAGTGACCAACGCACCTTGCGCGCTTCGGGCAGGTCGCGGATGGTGGGGAGCGCTTCGGTCAGCGCGGCATGCAGCGCGGGACGCGCATTCGACGACACGACGAGTTGTGCGCGCTGGTAGCCGGCCCGCCGGGGCATCGGGGCGGGGAGTGGGCCGTGCGTGATCAGCAACGGACCGGTGGCGACCGCTTCAAGATGAGCGCGCGCAGTGGACAGGAATGCATTGGCGGCCTGCATGTCGCGCGCTTCGGCACGCAGCATCGCCATGTGCGCGAATGGCGGAAACGCGGCTTCCTCCCGCAACGCGAGTTCCTCGTCGGCGAACAGCGAATAGCCGCCGGTGAGCAGTGTATGCAGCAGGGGATGCCCGGGATGATGCGTCTGCAGCAGCACTTCGCCGGCGCGTTCAGCACGGCCGGCGCGGCCAGCGACCTGAACCAGTAGCTGCGCGAGTTTCTCCGGTGCGCGGAAGTCGGCACTGAAGAGACCTTCGTCAATGCCCACGACCGCCACCAGCGCGAGGCGGGGCAGGTCGTGCCCCTTGGCGAGCATCTGCGTGCCGATCAGGATGCCGGGCCTGTCGCCGAGACTGTCCAGGTGGCCGACGAGTGCATCGCGTGTGCGTGTGCTGCCCTTGTCGATGCGTATGACGGGTACGTGCGGAAAGCGTGCGGACAACAGTTCTTCGAGGCGCTCGGTACCTGCGCCCTGCGGCTGCAGCGCGAGGCCACCACACCCCGGACAGGCGTCGGGTGAGCGCTTCGAGGCGCCGCAGTGATGGCATTGCAGGCGGCGACCCTTCGCATGCACAGTCATCGAGGCATCGCAACGCGGGCATTCCGCGGCCCAGCCGCAGTCATGGCAGAGCAGCACGGGTGCATAGCCGCGACGGTTCTTGAAGACGAGTACCTGGCCACCGGTATCGAGCGTGCGAGCGATCGCCTCGACGAGTTCGTTCGACAGGCCGGCATCGAGCGCGCGCTTGCGCACGTCGATCACGCGTACCGAGGGCGGCTTCGCGACGCCCGCACGCTCGCGCAGATGCAGGTGCATGTATCGCCCGGTGCGCGCATTGCGCAGCGATTCCATCGACGGCGTCGCGCTGCCGAGTACGACCGGAACGCCAAGCGAATGGCCGCGGTAGAGGGCGAAGTCGCGTGCGTGGTAGCGGATGCCGTCGAGTTGTTTGTAGCTGCCGTCGTGCTCCTCGTCGACGACGATCAGCCCGGCTTCGGGGAGCGGCAGGAATACCGCGCTGCGCGTACCCACGATGACCCGCGCCTGCCCTCGCAGGCACGCGGCCCAGGTACGCGCTCGCTCGCCGTCGGAGAGGCCCGAATGCAGCGCATGGACCGGAACACCCAGGCGCGCGCGGAAGCGCGCGAGCATCTGCGGCGTCAGGCCGATCTCGGGTACCAGCACGAGCGCCTGCCTGCCGCGTGCGAGGCAGTCGGCGATCGCGTGCAGGTAGACCTCGGTCTTGCCACTGCCGGTGATGCCATCGAGCAGGAAGGCACTGAACGCAGCACGCGATGCGAGGATCGAATCGATCGCGGCGCGTTGCCCGGCGTTTGGCTCGGGGCCAGGTACGACCGGTGCGACCACCGGCTCCATCACCCGGCGCTCGACCAGGCCACGGCCGTCCAGATTCCGCAGTGCCGCCCGCCAGTTTTCCAGCAGGCTGTCGAGTTCGTCCTCCGCACGCGGTCCACCGGCCAGGCATTCCGCCAGTCGCCGCGGCTGGCCGGGCCGCAGACGCGCCAGGCCGTCGCGGCCGGCCTTCGAGAGTTGCCAGCCAAGGCGGTCGGTCGCAGGCAGCGGCTCGCCGTGGCGCAGCAGCGTGGGCAGCGCGGTCGCCACCACTTCGCCGAGTGGTTCATGGGTGTAGTGGGCCAGCCAGCGCAACGATTCCCAGAGTTCGCCGGCCAGCAGCGGCTGTTCGTCGAGGCGCTCCAGCGCTGCCTTGGGCTCGGCCTCAGGGTCGGCCGGCCCGATCGCCGCGACGACGCCGATACGCTCGCGGGAACCGAACGGAACGCGGACCCGGCAGCCGACGTCCCCGCCGGCGACGGGAGCGGTGGGCAGGTAGTCGAACAGCCGGTCGAGCGGCAGACCGATGGCGACTTTCCAGACGGCGTCGGGCGAGGGCGGAGAAGGGCGCATCCTGTTCAGTCTAGGTCCCAGGGCCTACGGCAGTTGGATGTCATTGCTCCCTCGACAATCATGAATCGATCGTAAGTATCTGCCGTGATTGGAGAATGCTCCTTATCCACATCGCGTGTGGATAAGTCTGTGAATGCATTGCCCCGGGGTACGTGCGCGCGGGTGGGGTCACGTGCCGTTCGCGGGTTGGCGAAAAAATCGTCAACGTAGATATTCCCAATTTATTCAAATGCTTGGCCGTGGAACCTGCCCGTCGTACTGCCGCCTGCCGAGTGCCTTGGCCGCGAATGACGAATACGTTACTGCTGTGCACAACCGGTTTTGCCCACAACCCGCGTCACAGCTTGCGGAGCTTGCCATGGCCCGGCTGTCAAGCCCGTTCGGCGGCGGCGATCGAACACCTGCGTCCCGGCCGGCGACCCGCCGTCGCTATCATCCCCGGCATGGCCGAACCTGCCGGACGCCCTCTTGCCGACCTCGCCGCACCTGCTGCTCTGGCAGCATTCCTGCGTGGGGTCGAGCGACGGGCGGCGGTGCTGGCAGAGCTGCAGTCGGGCGACCCGACCCTGGGCGACGCGGCCCTGACCCGGGCGATGAGCGCCTTCCGGCCACTGGCGCTGGAGGCGGCGCTGGTGGACTGGCCGGTGCTGTTCTGGCGCCAGCTGGTGTCGCAACCCGCTCTTCGCCGGGCATCCCGGGCCCGGCCGCCGGCGATCGTCCCGGTCTGCTCACCGGCGGTCCGCGTGGCCTTGCTGTTGAAGCTGGCGGCCGGGCTCGATGACTCGCAGGCGGCCGCGGTGCTCGATGTCGCCGAGGGCAGCCTGCGCCGCGCCATCGACCGGGCACTCCCGCGGCATGCCGACGGCAGCCTCGACATTGCCGCCTGGAGCACCTTGCAGGCCGGGATCGAGCGGCGCGTCCGCGAACTGCCAACCGCGCGCAGCCTGCGCCTGGCACGCATCCGCGAGGCCGCCCTCAGCGCGCCCGCCGCACGCTTCTTTCCCCCGGCGCGACGCCCGCCGCGCTCGGTTTGGGCGGCCGCGGCGCTGGGCATCCTCGCCCTCGCCGGTACCTGGCTCTACGAGCCTATGCATGGCAATGACCCGATCCGCATCGTTGCCCTGCCCGCGGCGGGCGAGCCCGCCTCGCGCCTGGGCAGGGAAGCGGGGCTGATCGCGCATCCCGATTTCGCACTGCTCGCCGATCCCGCGGGCGAGCGCTTCGCGCAGGAGGTCGGCTTCCTGAGCTGGATGGCCGGCCACGCGGCCGCGCCGGCCGATGCCGATCGCCTGCCCAGCACCGAGCCGGCATCGGTGCCGGAGGACGGGATACCGGAGTCCAGCGATGCGCCGTAGACCGGCGCACGTTGCTGTCGCCGCAGTTGTCCTGCTCATCGCCGGGCTCGCCGGTGCACGCGCCATGCCTGACGAACTGCGTCGTGTGCTGCCACTGCTGCAGCCGCTGCAGCGCGCCGCGATCGAAGCGCAGCTGCGCGCCTGGAATGCCTGGACGGAACCGGAGCGACGGGCTTTCACCCGTCGTGCCCACGAATGGGATGCCCTGCCGGTGGCCGTCCGCCAGCAGCGCCGTGCGGCCTGGTGGGCGTGGAACCGCCTGTCCGATGACGAACGCCTGCGGTTGCGCTCCGAGGCCACACGCCTGGCCGCGCTCACCCCGGCCGAGCGCATGGCGCTGCGTATGCAGTTCGATGCACTCGACCTCACGACACAACGCGGCTGGATGCTGGGGCCGGCACTCGGCGCCGACTTTCCGCGCCTGCAGCCGTTGCTGGCACAGGCCCCGCGGGAAGATCACACGGACCTGCTGCGCACGTTGCGCGCGATGACGCCGGAGGAACGCGGGCAGCTGGCCGTGCTGGTGCAACGCACGCCACCGCAGGACCGCGAGCGGCTGCGTCGCGATCTGGTCTCGACATCGGACAGCAATCGCGCCGCCTGGCTGCAACTGCAACTCGAGCGCTGATTGCCGTCGAAAGCGAGCGGCCGCATCGGCGGCGATGGGCGCACATGCGTTCGACACGGGCGAGGCCATCAGCGCGACGCATGCAGCGCATCACACCCGTGCTTTTGCGCTTGGCAGGGCGACGTGCATGTCGGGGCGTCCTCGCAGTGCCCCGCTAAGATGAGCCGCCGCGCCGCCGGCGCCCGCAACGAGCCCTTCGCGTGTCGACCGCCGCCGTTCACCGCCTTCCCCACGAGATCCGCCGCAGCATGACGCTCGCCGCGCCGCTGGTGGCCGGGCATGTCTCGACCGCGCTGATCGGTTTTGTCGACAGCACGATCGCCGGCCGGCACGGCACCGGCACGCTGGCGGCGGTCGCGATCGGCACCGCGCTGTTCTGGCTGCCGATGATGGTGCCAATGGGCACGCTGATGGCACTGCCGCCTTCGGTCTCGCAGCTCGACGGGGGCGCACGTCGCGGCGAGATCGGCCCGCTGTTCCGCCAGGCGCTGTGGCTGGCCCTGGCGCTGGGCATCGCGATGTTCGTCTTTCTCAGCCTGGTGCCGCATGCGCTCGTGCCGTTCGGTATCGCACCGGGGATCGTGCCGGGGGCCACCGCTTTCCTGCATGGCATCCGCTGGGGCGTGCCAGCGCTTACCGCCTACCTGACGATGCGTTACCTCGCCGAAGGCCTGCACTGGACGATGCCGACGATGCTTCTCGGCGTCGGGGGCCTGCTGCTGCTGGTGCCGCTTGGCTATGCCCTCGCTTTCGGTGCGTTCGGCCTTCCGGAAATGGGCGCTGGCGGCCTCGGCATCGCGTCTTCCCTGATGATGTGGCTGCAGGCGATGGCATTCGTGCTGGTGCTCGTCCGTTCGCGTCGCCTGCGCGACCTGCAACTGTTCACCCGCTTCGACCCGCCACGCGGCGTCGTTCTGCGCAGTCTTCTCGCCAGCGGTCTTCCGATCGGCGTCACCGTGCTGATGGAGGGCGGGCTGTTCATCGCCACCGCGTTGCTGATAGGGCGGCTGGGCACTGTGCCGGCGGCCGCGCACCAGATCGCGATCAACGTCGCCAGCCTGTGCTTCATGGTGCCGCTGGCGGTGGCGGAAGCGACGACGGTACGCGTCGGTCATGCGCTCGGTCGCGGTGATGTGGCGGGCGTGCGGCGCGCGGCGCTGGCCGGCTACGTGATCGTGCTGGTGACGCAGACGCTCTCGGCGGCCACGATGCTCGCGGGCAACGAAGCGATCGTCGCGCTGTATACGCATGATGCCGCGGTCGCCGCGCTCGCTGCCTCGCTGCTGCTGTATGCCGCGGCGTTCCAGTTTCCCGATGGCATCCAGGTGCTGTCGGCCGGCGCCCTGCGCGGGCTGCGCGACACCCGCATTCCGATGCTGCTCGCCGCGTTCTCCTACTGGGTCATCGGCATGCCCTTGGGGGCGACGCTCGGGCTGGGCCTGCTCGGTAATGAACCCTGGGGCCCCCGCGGCATGTGGGTCGGCCTGATCGCTGGTCTCGGTGTCGCGGCTGTCCTGCTTGCCAGCCGCTTCGCGCGCTCCAGCCGGCCTTCACGCATTGCAGTGCGGCAGGCGGTGACCAATGGCGCATGACCGCGCGCGCCCCAGCCCGTAACCTTGCCGCACTCGAGCGAGAGTTTTCCGAATGAACCCGACCCGTCGCGGCCCCATCGCGAGTTTTTTCGTCGGCCTGTGGGACGTGATGAATTTCACCCGCCGGCTGATCGTCAACTTCTTCTTCTTCGGCCTGCTGTTCCTGTTCGCGGTGTTGTTCCTGGCCGCGATCGCCGGCGGTGGCACGCGTCCGCTGCTCGATCGCACCGTGCTGGTGATCGCGCCGCAAGGCGCGCTGGTCGAGCAGTACACGTCCGATCCTGTCAGCCGCGCGCTCGGCAAGGCTTTCGGCGACCGCGGCGGCGAACTGCAGCTGCGTGACGTCCTGCGTGCGCTCGATCGCGCGCGCACCGACAAGCGCATCGAACGCGTGCTGCTGCATGTCGATGACCTGCAGGCGGGCGGCATGGCTTCGCTGCGCGAGGTCGCCGCGGCCATCGCCCGCGTGCGCGAGAGCGGGAAGGAAGTCATCGCCTTCTCCGAGCAGATGGATCAGAAGCAGTACCTGCTGGCCGCGCAGGCCAACCAGGTCTACCTCGACCCGATGGGCCAGGTGATGCTCGAGGGCCTGTCGCGCTATCGCCAGTACTTCCGCGAAGGGCTGCAGGACAAGCTCGGCGTCGACGTGCACCTGTTCAAGGTCGGCACGTTCAAATCCGCGGCCGAGCCCTACATCCTCGATGCCGCATCACCCGCCGCCAAGGAAGCGGACCTGTTCTGGATGAACGATGTCTGGCAGCGCTATCTCGGTGACATTGCCCGTGCGCGCAGGCTCGACCTCGCGCAGCTCAACGCGATGATCAACACGATGCCGCAGGGCGTCCTCGCGGCGCAGGGCGACCTCGCGCAACTCGCATTGCGGCAGAAGCTGGTCGACGGTCTGAAGACGCGGCAGGAGGTCTGGGACCTGCTGCGCGGGCGTGGCGAAGCCGACGACGATGCGGACGGCGGCTTCCGCCAGATCGGGCTCGACGCCTATCTCGCGCATCTCGACGAAGGCCTGCCTGGCGTCGGCGGCGGCAAGCATGTCGCGGTGGTGGTGGCCGAGGGCGAGATCACCGGTGGCGATGCACCGCCAGGAAAAGTGGGCGGCGATTCGACTTCCGAACTGTTGCGCCAGGCACATGACGACGACAACGTCGCCGCGGTCGTGTTGCGGGTGAATTCGCCGGGCGGCGAAGTCTTCCCGTCCGAGCAGATCCGTCGCGAGGTGGAGCGGTTGAAGGCGTCGGGGCGCCCGGTGGTCGTATCCATGGGGGATGTCGCCGCATCGGGCGGCTACTGGATCAGCATGAATGCCGACCGCATCTATGCCGATCCGTCCACGATCACCGGCTCGATCGGCATCTACGGCGTAGTCCCGACGATCCCGCGTGCGCTCGCCAAGATCGGCGTACACACCGACGGCGTGGGCACCACGCCCTACGCCGGTGCGTTCGACCTCACCCGTCCACTCGACCCACAGGTCGGGCAGGTGATCCAGTCGGTGATCGACAAGGGCTACCGTGATTTCACCGGACGCGTGGCGAAGGCGCGTGGGCGCAGCGTCGAGCAGATCGATGCGATCGCGCAGGGCCGGGTCTGGAGTGGTGCGCAGGCGCGTGAGCGCGGTCTCGTCGATGCGATGGGCGGCCTGCAGGTGGCGCTGGACGATGCGGCGGTGCGCGCCAAGCTCGGCAAGCGCGGCGACTATCGCGTGCGCTACATCGAGAAGACGCCGACGCCGTTCGAGAGGTTCTTCCAGGGCATGGCGCAGAGCCACCTCGGCGCCGGCCTGCTGCGCGAGTCGGACCTTGCGCGCACGCTGCTCGCGCGCGCCGCGCCCCAGGCCGCGCGTGACCTCGCCTTCCTCGAGCGCGCCGCGACAGATCGCCGCGGTGCGCCGGTCAAGGCGGTCGCCTACTGCTTCTGCGGCCTGTAATCGCCGTCGCGACGTGATGCCCGGCGCCTGCCTGGCACCTGGGGTTCCAGCCCGTGATCGGCAGGCTCAGGTGCCGGTAGGCTGGCCGGACTCGGCCGCGTCGATCTGCTCGCGCTGCGCCCTGTCAGCGGCATCGAGCGTGTCCTGCACACTCTTCGCGCGCTCCAGCGGCGCGTCGATCGCGCGCTTGAGGTCATCGTGGCGGGCGGTGGTCTGCGGTTCGACCGGCCGCTCCTTGTCCGGCAGCTTCGGTTCCGAGCAGGCGGCGAGCAGGCACAGGCAGGCGGCGCACAGCAGACTTTTCATCGCGGCGATCTCCGGCAGGTCGCCGCTATCCTACGCCCGCTGATCGAGGAGACGCGCGTGGACGACCGCCGCTGGCGACTGGATGGACAACTGGCCCTGGTGACCGGCGGCAGCGCAGGCATCGGACGTGCGATCGCGCGCGAACTCCTCGCCTTCGGCGCGGACGTGATGCTCGCCGCGCGCGAATCCCCGGCGCTCGAGGCCGCACGCAGCGAGCTGGCGGAGGATTTTCCCGATCGGCTCATCATGGCTTTCGCCGCCGATGTCGGCATCGACGAGCAACGCCGCGAACTGCTGGACTGGGTGGAGGACCAGGGTGAAGGTTCGCTGGATATCCTCGTCAACAACGCGGGCGGCAATCTGGCGCGCCCGACTACCGATTACGCCGATGACGAGTGGCGGCAGATCTTCGAAGTCAACCTGTTTTCCGCCTTCGAACTCGCGCGCTATGCGCACCCGCTGCTGACCCGCCATCCCGCTTCGTGCATCGTCAACGTCGGCAGCGTGTCCGGCCTCACCGCGGTGCGCACCGGCGCGCCTTACGGCATGGCGAAGGCGGCGCTTCACCAGATGACGCGCAACCTGGCGGTCGAATGGGCCGACGATGGCGTGCGCGTCAACTCGGTAGCGCCCTGGTACATCCGCACCCGGCGCACGTCCACCCGTCTCTCCGACCCGGACTATCTCGATGAGGTGCTCTCACGCACGCCGTTGGGCCGCGTGGGCGAGCCGGAGGATGTCGCCGCGGCGGTCGCCTTTCTCTGCCTGCCCGCCGCGGGCTATGTCACCGGCGAATGCATCGCGGTGGACGGTGGTTTCCTGCGCAACGGCTTTTGACACGCGGCAACGGGCGGCCGCGCATGCCCATCGGGCACGCATAGAAACAGGTAGAAAAAGGGCGCCCGCAGGCGCCCTCTGATGATGACCTGAGCGGCCTTGATTCAATGGTTGTGGCTGTTGCGCCCGCCCGCTCCCATGCCATCGGACACGCCCCGCCCGGAGCCGGAGCCACTGCGCCCCGCATCCGAAGCGAAACGTCCTTCGCTGTCACGCGATTCCGAACCGGAACCACGCGAACCGGCATTCAGACCGCCGCTCTCGTTGTCACGTGCATTGCCGCGGTTCCCGCCGCCGGACGCCTCGCCGCCTTTGCGGCCGATGGCGGCCATGTGCTCACGGTCCTGGCTGACCGCTTCACCGCCTTTGCGCGCGATCGCCCGCTGTTCCTGCGGGTCCATCGCCGCGAAGCCACGATTGCTGGTGCCGTTGCGGGTGTTGTTGTCGTTGTCGTTGTTGCTCGCCATATCCAAGCTCCTTATCTGCGACGCGGTCGCATGCCATGGGGGTGAGATCGGTCTGCGTCGGCCTGGCGACGAAAGCGCGTCGCCTGAACCACGATCGATACTAGGCAGGCGGCCGTTAGCGGCAGGCTTGGGAACGGTGAAAACGGGCTAACGGGGTTCAGCTGTTTCAGGCTTGCGATTCTCCGGTCACGACGCGGCATCACGCGCGCTCTGGTACATCGTCGCGATGCTCAATACTCCCTATGACGACGATGGCGACGCGCTCGCCCCCGCCATCCCCCCCGACGTGACCACGCCCCTGCTGCAGCAGCGACTCGTGCGCATCGGCCTCGCCGCCTTCGCCGCACTCGTGCTGCTGTTCGCCTGGGTGGCCTGGCGGCTTCCGCTCGACCAGGCACTCGAGCCGCTGCCCGATCCCACCCTGGTCCTGCTCGACCGCAATGACACGCCCTTCGCGCGGCGCGGTGCGATCAAGGAAGCGCCGGTGGATGTCACGACGCTGCCCGAGCATGTGGTGCAGGCGGTGGTGGCGATCGAGGATCGCCGGTTCTTCCATCACATGGGCGTCGATCCGCGCGGCATCGCCCGCGCGCTGCGGCAGAACATGAAGGCCGGTGGCGTGCGGCAGGGGGGCAGCACGATCACCCAGCAGCTCGCCAAGACTGCGTTCCTCGAGCCCGACCGCACCCTCCGCCGCAAGGTTCGGGAGGCGCTGATCGCGGTCTACCTGGAGACGCGATTGAGCAAGGACGAGATCCTCTCGCGGTATCTCAGCTCCATCTATTTCGGTGATGGCGTCTACGGGCTGCGCGGCGCGGCGCGGCATTACTTCAACAAGGAGCCCGAACAGCTCGGCATCGGCGAGGCGGCGATGCTCGCCGGCATGATCAAGGCGCCGTCGAAGCTGTCGCCCACCCACGACGAAAAGGCGGCCCTGGCCCGCACGCGGGTGGTGCTGCAGGCGATGGTCGATGCCGGCTACATCACCGCGGAACAGGCGCGTGCCTCACGCCGCCCGAAGGTGACGGGCGATCGCCGCGTGCTCACCGCCGGCAGCTGGTTTGCCGACTGGGTCTCGCCGCAGGCACGCGAGGCCTTCGATGCCGACTACGGCGAGATCCGCGTCCGCACCACGCTGGACGCGCGCATGCAGGCGCATGCGCAACGGGTGGTGAAGCGCTGGCTGGCGACTGAAGGCGAGCGGCTCAATGTCACCCAGGCCGCGCTGGTGGCGATGCGCCCGAATGGCGAGATCCTCGCCCTGGTCGGGGGCCGCGACTACCGGCAGAGCCAGTTCGACCGGGTCACCCAGGCCCGCCGCCAACCCGGCTCGGCCTTCAAGCTGTTCACCTATCTCGCAGCCGTGCGCGCCGGGGCCACGCCGGACACCCTCGTCGACGACTCGCCGGTCACGATCGGCAACTGGTCACCGGAAAACTACGACGGGACCTACGACGGCCCGATCCCGTTGCGGCAGGCGGCGGCGCGGTCCAGCAACGTGGTCGCCGCGCGGCTGGTCGAGCGCGTCGGCCCCGCGGCGGTCGTGCAGGCCGCACGCGACCTGGGGGTGACCAGCCCGCTGGGGACGGATGCGTCCATCGCGCTCGGCACCTACGAGGTCACGCTGATGGAGCTGACCGCCGCCTATGCCTCGCTCGCCGCGGGCTACGCGCCGGTGATGCCGCATGGCCTGCCCGGCCGCGCGCCGCAGGCCGCGACCCAGCTGCTCGACCCCGGCCAGCGCGCGATGCTGCTGGACCTGCTGTGGTCGGTGGTCGAACAGGGAACCGGCCGGGCCGCGCGGCTCAACGTGCCCACCTTCGGCAAGACCGGCACCACCCAGGAGTACCGCGATGCCCTGTTCATCGGCATGGCCGGGGATCTGGTGGTGGGCCTGTGGGTGGGCAATGACGATGGAACGCCGATGCGGAAGGTCACCGGAGGTTCGCTGCCGGCGCGGATGTGGCGTGACTTCATGGACGATGCGCTGAAGATGGCCCCGGCCGGCATCGGGCTGGAGCGCCCGATGTCCGCCGGTGTACCCATGGCGCCCCCGCCGCCGGAGTCCGACCTGTACCCGGCCGAAGGCGAGATCATCCCGGAGCCCATGGATGGCGTGCAGGTCATCGAGCCGGGCGGCGGGCCGCCGATGGATGTTCCGCCGCAGGAGGGCGATATGCAGCCGCCCGAGCCTCCTCCGGAGGCGCTGCCGCCCGAGCAGGCGCTACCCCCGGAGCCGGCACCGGTGATCGTGGAAGACGGCGGATAACGCGCTCGTCGCGGGATCGCGTGCACGGCACCGCATCAGCGCATCGTGCAGACCGACCCCGCCGTCGCCGCCGCGATCCGCGCCAGCTCGGCACGCGCCTCGTCCACCTGCTCCGGCGAGAAGCGCTCGGCGGCTTCGGCCACCCGACGGCGCTCGGCCCAGGCGGCACAGCGCGCGTCTTCGGCGACTGGCGTACAGGCGTCCGTGGTGACCTCGCAGGCATTCGCGTCGGCCATGGCTTGGCCATCCAGCCCGAGCGTCTCCAGGGGCGCGCAGTGCGACGACTCGGGGCTGTCGGCGAAGTAGGTCCGGCTGTCGGTGGTAGCGC
>SCUY01000313.1 GCA_004322525.1 Lysobacter sp.
CGCAACACGGCGACGGATGCCGTGGCGCGTCCATCGCGAATGCCAAGCCCCCCGGGGATCACATACAGCAGCCGGTGGCCGCGCCGCTGCGCCTCCAGCAGCATCGCGAAGGTGGAATCCTTGGCGATCCTGATGGATGCGATCGGATCCATCACGACGACGATGTCGAGGGGCATGGCACCGGGCCGGGGAGCGGAGCCGTCGATGGTAGCAGCCGTGCGGACACCGACTGACGCAAATTGCCACACGCCAAGCGCGACAGTGACGAAAAATGCCTGCTTGACAGCGTCTCCGGGGCTTGGAATAAAGGCTGTGCGCCGAAGGTCCCCGGCGCTGGGGAAATATGCATGCAGGATGACGCCCGCAACGGCAGCCTGGGCGGTCTGAAGGTGATGGTCATCGACGATTCGAAGACCATCCGCCGGACGGCCGAAACGCTGCTCAAGCGCGAGGGCTGTGAAGTCGTGACCGCTTCCGATGGTTTCGAGGCGCTCGCGAAGATCGCGGACCAGCACCCGCAGATCATTTTCGTCGACGTGATGATGCCGCGCCTGGACGGTTACCAGACCTGCGCACTCATCAAGAACAACCAGAATTTCAAGTCGACGCCGGTGATCATGCTGTCCTCGAAGGACGGCCTGTTCGACAAGGCGCGCGGCCGCATCGTCGGCTCCGAGCAGTACCTGACCAAGCCGTTCACCCGCGAAGAGCTGCTCGACGCGATCCGCAAGCACGTCAACGCCTGACCGGGGGGTAGGGCACCAATGGCACGCATTCTCCTGATCGAGGACTCGCCCACCGAGTCCGCCGTGATGACCCAGCTGCTCGAGCGCAACGGCCATGAAGTGATGACGTCCGGCAGCGCCGAGGAAGGCATCGAAGCCTGCCGCCGCGAGCGTCCGGATCTCGTTCTCATGGACGTCATCCTGCCCGGCATGAACGGCTTCCAGGCCACCCGCGCGCTGTCGCGCGACGCCGACACCAAGACCATCCCGGTGCTGATCGTCAGCACCAAGGGCATGGATACCGACAAGGCCTGGGGCCTGCGCCAGGGCGCCAAGGACTACATCGTCAAGCCGCCCCGCGAGGACGAACTCATCTCGCGCATCAACGAACTCCTGGGTGCCTGACATGGATGCGATGAGCCCGTTCGACGTGCTCGTCGACTACGAGCGGCGCAGCCTCGCGCACGTCGCGGGCCTGCCCGAGGAGCTCGACGCCCAGGGCCTGTGGCGTGGCGTCGGCTACCGCATCGGCGCCCGCCGCCTCGCCTCCGAATTCGGCGAAGTGCGCGAAATCCTGACCGTGCCGCAGATCACCCTCGTCCCCGGCACCCAGCCGTGGATGCTCGGCGTGGCGAACGTGCGCGGCAGCCTGCTGCCGATCGTCGACCTGAAGCAGTTCCTCGAAGGCGAACGCACCGTCCTGCATGAGAGCCTGCGCGTCCTGCTGGTTCGCCAGCCCGGCGGCGACGTCGCCGTTCTCGTCGACGAACTGTTCGGCCAGCGCAGCTTCACCGAACAGCAGCAGATGCCCGAGGACGAAGCGGCCGAAGTGCTCGCACAAGGCCGTTACCAGCATTTCATCGACCGCGGCTATCGCCTCGGCGAGCACACATGGGGCGTTTTCAGCCTGGACCGGCTCGCCCGTACACCCGAATTCCGACAAGCCGCCACCTGACGGCCTTCAGCAGCAACAGACCGAGGCACACTCATGAGCACTGTTATGGACTCCGTCGCCGGTAAGGGGCGCAACGTCGGCATCAATACCTGGGTCGCCCTGCTGATCGGCTCGCTGGTCATCCTTGGCGCCAATACGGGTTATGCCGCGTACAAGGCCGGCACGCTCAGTGGTGCGAGTACCGCGGCGGGTGACCTGCAGGTCCTCTCCCAGCAGCTCGCCGTGCAGGGCACCGAGGCCGTGACCGGCAACGCGGAGGCTTTCAGGAATTTCCGCGCCACCAAGACGCAGATCGAGCAGAACGTCGAGCGGCTGACCAGCGGCTACGGCGACGACACCCGCGCCGGCGGCGCGATCCGCGATGTGGTGGGGACGTGGAAGCCGCTCAGCCAGAGCGCCGACAAGGTGCTGGGCTCCGAACAGGCCATCGTCTCGCTCGCGCAGCATGCCGACACGTTCAACAAGAACCTGCCCAACTTCCAGGCCACGCTCGACGAACTCGTGCGCGCGATGTCCGCCTCCGGCTCGCCCTCGTCGCAGGTCTATATCGCCCTTCGGCAGGTGGTCCTGTCCGGAACGATGGCCCGCCGCATCGCGGAAATCCGCGCCGGCGGCGCGGGCGCGCAGGTCGCGAGCGAATCCCTGGCGCGCGATGCGAACTTCTTCACCACCGTGCTCAACGGCCTTCGCCGCGGTGATGGGCAGAACCAGATTGCCGCACTGACCAACGGCGCCGCGCTCGCGCAGCTGAACCAGGCGCAGACCCAGTGGACATCGATGCGCAAGGATCTCGATGCGATCACCGCGTCGGCCGGCACCCTCATCGGCGCGCAGAACGCGGCGTCGCAGCTGACCCAGGGCTCGGGCAAGCTGCTCTCGAATTCGCGTGACCTGTTCGGCGCCTTCACCTCGATCGGATCCATCAAGGACACCAGCTTCGCCGGCAACATCTGGGTCTCGATCCTCGCGGGTATCGGCGCGATCCTCGGTATCCTCGGCCTGCTGTTCGCCCTGAACAAGCAGCAGCAGCGCCGTTACCAGACCACGAAGGAACTCAACGACCGCAACCAGGAGGCGATCATGCGCCTGCTGGATGAAATGGGCTCGCTCGCAGAAGGCGACCTCACGGTCAAGGCAACGGTCACCGAAGACATGACCGGCGCGATCGCCGACTCCATCAACTTCGCCGTCGAACAGCTGCGCAGCCTCGTGCAGACGATCACCGACACCTCGGTGCAGGTCGCGGCCAGCGCGCAGGAAACGCAGGCTACCGCCATGCAGCTCGCGGAAGCCGCCGAGCATCAGGCGCAGGAGATCGGTTCAGCCTCCGAGCGCATCAACGAAATCGCGCTCTCGATCAACCAGGTCTCGAAGAACTCCGCTGAATCCGCGGAAGTGGCGCAGCGCTCGGTGCAGATCGCGACGAAGGGCGCCGGCGTCGTGCGCCAGACGATCCAGGGCATGGACTCGATCCGCGACCAGATCCAGGAAACCTCGAAGCGAATCAAGCGCCTGGGCGAGTCGTCGCAGGAAATCGGCTCGATCGTTGAACTGATCAACGACATCTCGGAACAGACGAACATCCTGGCGCTGAACGCCGCAATTCAGGCGGCCTCGGCCGGTGAAGCGGGCCGCGGGTTCGCGGTCGTGGCCGACGAAGTGCAGCGACTGGCAGAACGCGCGTCCAACGCGACCAAGCGAATCGAAACGCTGGTTCAGACGATTCAGTCCGATACCAACGAGGCGGTCAGCTCGATGGAGCAGACGACTTCCGAGGTGGTGGCGGGTGCGCGCCTCGCGGAAGACGCCGGCACGGCGCTGGGCGAGATCGAAAAGGTCTCCTCCGACTTGTCCGGCCTCATTCAGGGCATCTCGACCGCCGCGCAGCAGCAGTCGTTCGCGGCATCGAACATCACCCAGACGATGAATACGATCCAGTCGATCACCGCGCAGACATCGCAGGGCGCCAGCCAGACGGCGGCCTCGATCGGAAACCTCGCGCAGCTGGCGGCCGATCTTCGCCGCTCGGTCGCCGACTTCAAGCTGCCGGCCTGATCGACACGGATTCCGACGAAATGAACTCGCTTGCTCCTTGCTGCCGTTGCGAACCCGCGGCCCGTCCGGGTCCGGGTGCGCACGTCGCGCATGGCAAGGCGCGAGGTGCACGATGATCGCGATGCGCGAAGTGATCGATACGACCACACTCGGCTGGATCAAGCCGGAGCTCGACGAGACGCTGCGCCAGGCGCGGCAGGAAATCGAATCCTTCCTGGAAGACCCGGCGGACGTTGCCCGCATGCGGGCGTGCGGTTCGCTGCTGCACCAGGTGCAGGGCACCTTGCACATGATCGAGCTCGACGCGCCTTCGATGGTCGCGGCGGAGATGGAAAAGCTCGCCGAGGCGCTGCAGGACGGGCGTGTACCGGATCGTGACGAGGCCTGCGCCGCGCTGCTGCGTGGGGTGGTGCAGCTGCCCGATTACCTCGAGCGGCTGCAGGGTGGCCATCGCGATATTCCGATCGTGCTGCTGCCGCTGCTCAACGAATTGCGCGAAGCGCGTGGCGAGACCGGGCTTAGCGAGAGCATGCTCTTCGCGCCGGACATCGATCGTCCCGTGCCGGCGCCCGCGGCCGGCGAGCCGATCGATACGCGCGCTGCTCTGGTGCGCTTCGGCGAGCTGATGCACGCATGGCCGGAAGACGATGCTCCGTCGGATGTCGAAGCGCTGGCCACGACGCTTGGCGAGCTCATGCGCAGCGCGCAGTCGGCGCCGGCGCAGCGGATGCTGTGGGTGGGCGAAGGCGTCGCTTCCGCGTTGGTCGATGATGCGCTGTCGCCTGGGCGCGCGCTGCGCCAGGCCTTTGCCGGGGTCGAGCGCGCGATCCGTGACAGCGGCTCGCCGGAGGCAATGTCGATGGCGGACGGTGATCTCACCGCCGAGCCGACGCGCCAGCTTCTGTACCACGTCGCCAACACCGCGGTTTCCCATCCACGCCTGGATGAGCTGCGACGCACGTTCGATCTCGAATCGCATCGCCCGAGCGAGAGCGAGCTCGCGCACGCCCGCGGCAGCCTGAGCGGGCGTAACCGCGCGCTGCTCGACACCGTGTCCGCGGCGATCAAGGAAGACCTGATGCGCGTCAAGGACGCGCTCGACATCCACCTGCGCACGGGCCGCATCGAAGTAGGCGAGCTCGCTCCGCAGATCGACGCGCTGACCCAGGTCGGTGACACGCTGGGGATGATGGGGCTTGGTGTCGCGCGCAGCGTCGTCATGCAACAGCGCGATGCGATGTCCGACGTGGTGCAGGGCCGTCGCGCCGCCGACGAGAACGCGCTTCTCGACATCGCCGGCGCGCTGCTCTATGTCGATGCCTCGCTCGATGACCAGGTCGCCCGGCTCGGGCTGGACCAGGCCGCCGTGGACGATGATGCGCTCGCGCGCGAATCACGCAAGGTGCTCGATATCGTGGTGCGCGAGGCCATTGCGAACTTCGGTGACGCACGCCAGTCGTTCGTCGCCTTCGTCGAGACCGGCTGGGACCATGCAGAACTCGCGGAAGTGCCGCGCCTGCTGGAGGAAGTGGCCGGCGCGATGCGGATGGTCAACCTGCCTGCACCGGCGACCTACCTGCATGCCACGGCGCAGTACGCGCAGCGCGAGTTGCTCGACCGCGGCCACGTGCCGGACGGTGGCCAGCTCGATGCTCTCGCCGACGCACTGGCGAGCCTCGAGTATTACCTCGAGGCGCTTCGCGACCATCGCCCGAACCGCGACGGCATGCTGGAGATCGCGCAGTCGAGCCTCGGCATGCTGCAGTACTGGCCCCTGCCCGATGTGGCCGATGCGGCTGTCGCGGAAGTTCACGTACCGGCCAAGGGCGCGACCCTTCCCGAGCCCGGCCCGGTTGTCGATGCGGCAATCGCGGAGACGCTGCATCCGACATCCGGCGCCGACGATGCTCCGGTCGATGCGCATGCCGAAGCCTTGTTGCAGCAGATCGCCGAATCGCTCGCGGTCGTCGACATGCAGGCGCGCGAAGAGGACACCCCGGTCGTCCATGACCCGGTACCGACGGTGGATGACGTCCCCGTGCTGGACAGCGGGACGGTCACTTCCGAAGCCGTGATCGGTGGGTTCGAGGCGAATGCCGATATCGATGACGACATCCGCGAGGTGTTCCTCGAGGAACTCGGCGAAGAGATGGACAACCTCGCCAGCCTGCTTCCGGCATGGAAGCAGGCTCCAACGGAGCTCGAACGGCTGCGACCGATCCGTCGCGTCTTCCACACGCTGAAAGGCAGTGGCCGGCTTGTCGGCGCGAGGACGCTCGGCGAGTTCAGTTGGAAAGTCGAGAACATGCTCAACCGCGTGCTTGACGGTACGCGCGCGCCCTCGCCGGCGGTGATCGCGCTGCTCGAGCGCGCGCACGGCACGTTGCCGCAGTTCCATGCCGCACTCGCCGGCACGGCCTCCGTGACTGCGGACCTCGCCGGCATCGAGGCGATCGCCGAGCGCCTTGAAAAAGGCGAGGAAATTTTCTACCAGGATGGCGCGGGCACGCCGGCCCTGGCCGCAACAGCCATCGAACCGGCTCCGGTCGAACCTGTCGGCGCGCCCGTGGCCCTCGAATCCTTTGGGGAGCCGGCGTATGTCGATCCGGTACTGCTCGAGATCCTTGCGACCGAAGTCGACGGGCATCTGGCCACGATCGATGCCTGGCTCGATGCGGCGCGTATGCAGCCGCAGCGTGCGGAAGAGCGCCTGCAGCGCGCGATCCATACGCTGAACGGTGCTTTCGCGATGACCGAAGTGCCGCTGATCCCTGCGATCACCGGCCCGACGGAGACCTACGTGAAGCGGCTTATGGCCGCCGGCCTGCCCGCGAGCGACGAAGGCATCGCCGCGATCGGTGAGGTCGCCGCGGCGATCCGCGCCACGCTCGTGAGCCTGCAGGCGGATCGTCCGCACGTGCCGGTCTTCCACGGGCTTGCCGAACAGATGGCCGCGCTGCGCGACAGCCTGCCGGATGCGCGCCAGGCGCTGATGGATGATCAGGCCGAGCAGGATTTCGCACGACTGGAAGCCGAGCAGGCCGAGGCCGAGCGGCTCGAAGCCGAACGCATGGCGGCGGAAGATGCCGAACGTGTGGCGGCTGAAGAGGCCGAGCAGGCCCGCATCGCAGAGGAGCAGGCCGCGGCCGAACGCCTCGAGGCTGAACGCCTGGCGCTTGAAAGCGCCGAAGCCGAGCGTCTCGCCGCCGAGCAGGCGGCCAGCGAACGCACCGCTGCGGAACAGGCCGAGTTCGAGCGCCTTGCCGCGGAGAAGGCCGCCGACGATGCCGCCCGTGCCGAAGCCGAAGCTGAAGCCGAACGTATCGAATCCGAACGTATCGCGGCGGAGCAGGCGCAGGCCGAGCAGCTCGCCGTCGAAGCCGCGGAGGCTGAGCGCATGGAGAATGAACGTCTCGCCGCGGAAGCGGCGGAAGCCGGGCGTCTCGAAGCCGAACGCCTTGAAGCCGAGCAGGCGGAAGCCGCACGGATTGAAGCGGAGCATCGGGAAGCGGAACGTATTGAAGCCGAACGCCTTGCTGCCCAGGCTGCCGAAGCCGAACGTCTTGAAGCCGAACGCATCGCGGCCGAACAGGCCGAGCGTGACCGCGTCGACGCCGAACGCCGCGAGGCGGACCGCATCGCGCAGGCTCAGGCCGAGTCCGAGCGCCTGGAACGTCACCGTATCGAGAACCAGCGCGCCGAATCCGAGCGCATGGAGCGCACCGCCGCCGAACAGCGCATGGCCGAGCAGGTACGCGCGGCGATCGCCGCGGCCGGCGCTGCCGCGCAGGCCGGCGAAGCTTTCCCGTCCAACATCGTCGACCAGCCAGACCCGGACCAGCCACTCGACCTGACCGGTCTGGATCCCGAACTGGTCGACATTTTCGTCGAGGAAGGTGCCGACCTTCTCGACCATTCCGATTCGCTGCTGGCCAGGCTGCGCGAGCAGCCCGAGGAGCGCGAAACGCTGGCCGGCCTGCAGCGCGACCTGCATACGCTGAAGGGTGGTGCACGCATGGCCGGCGTGATGCCGGTCGGCGAACTCGGCCACGTCATGGAATCGCTGCTCGAGGCGGTCGTCGATCATCGCAGCGAGCTCGGCCGGGACGGCGTCGGTCTGCTCGAGCAGGGCTTCGATCGCCTGCATGCGATGGTCACCCGTGTTGGCGTGCGGCGTGCGATCGGTATGCCGCTCGCACTGATCGCCCAGTTTGAAGCCCGCGCACGTGGCGAGCGCCTGCCGATGCCGGCTGCGCCGTCGTCGCGTCCGCTCGAAACAGCGTCGGCTGATCATGTCCCGGCCCCGGCTGTCGATCTCAAGCCGCTGTCCGCGCCGATCGGTGACCAGCCGGTACTCGGCGATGAAGACGACATCGCAGTTCGCGCGCCGCAGGAGCAGGTCCGCATCCGCGCCGACCTGCTCGACCGTCTCGTCAACTACGCCGGCGAAGTCGCGATCTACCGCGCCCGCCTGGAACAGCAGCTCGGCGCCTTCCGTACCGCGATCGCGGAAATGGAAGCGACCAACACGCGTATGCGCGACCAGTTGCGCCGCCTCGAGATCGAGACGGAAGCGCAGATCGTCGCGCGCTACCAGCGCGAGGACGTGGAGGCCTCGTTCGATCCGCTCGAACTCGACCGCTTCTCGACGCTGCAGCAGCTGACCCGCGCGCTGTCGGAGTCAGCAGCTGACCAGACGTCGCTGCAGACCACGTTCGACGATCTCACGCGCCAGTACGAAACACTGCTGCTGCAGCAGTCGCGAGTCTCGTCCGAACTGCAGGAAGGCCTCATGCGCACGCGCATGGTGCCGTTCGATGGCTTGCTGCCGCGCCTGCGTCGCGTTGTGCGCCAGGCCTCGGGTGAACTGGGCAAGCAGGTCTCGCTCAGGCTGGAAGGCACGCAGGGCGAGCTCGACCGCAACGTGCTCGAGCGCATGACGGCGCCGCTGGAACACATGCTCCGCAACGCGGTCGCCCACGGCCTCGAAACCGCCGACAGGCGTGTCGCCGCCGGCAAGACCGAGGAAGGCACCATCCGAATCGCGGTGCGCCGCGAAGGTTCGGAAGTGGTGCTGGAAGTCGGCGACGACGGCCGCGGCCTCGACCGTGAGGCGATCCGTCGCCGTGCGCTCGAACGGGGCCTGATCCGTCCGGAAGTCGAGCTGAGCGATGCCGACCTCGACATGCTCATCTTCGAGCCGGGCTTCTCCACCGCCGACGAAGTGAGCCGGCTCGCCGGCCGCGGCGTAGGCATGGACGTGGTCGCCTCCGAAGTGCGCCAGCTCGGCGGCACGCTCGACATCGCCTCCGAAAAGGGCAAGGGCGTTACCTTCACCCTGCGCCTGCCACAGACGCTCGCGGTCACCCAGGCAGTCTTCGTGCGCATCGGGGAAACCGCGTTCGCGGTGCCGATCGCCTCGGTGCGCGGCGTCGGCCGCATCTCGCGCGAGGATCTCGCCGCTGCCGAGAACGAAGAATCCGCCACCTTCCGCTACGGCGGCGAGGACTATGCGGTCCACGATCTCGGTCGCCTGATGGGGCAGACCCCGGCGAAGGCCGACGGCCTGCTCCAGGTGCCGCTGCTGCTCATCCGGGCCGGCGAACTGCGCGCGGCGGTCACGGTCGACCAGGTCATCGGCAACCGGGAGATCGTGGTCAAGCCGGTCGGCCCCCAGGTCGCCTCGGTACCGGGCATCTTCGGCGCGACGATCATGGGCGACGGCCGCGTGGTCGTGATCCTCGACATCGCTCCGCTCGTGCGTCGCCATGCGGCGCTGCCGCGTGGCTTCGTGCATGTGCTGGCGCCGGTGGTCGAGAAGCGTGCGGTGCCGCTGGTCATGGTGGTCGACGACTCGGTCACCATGCGCAAGGTCACCGGACGCGTGCTCGAGCGCCACAACTTCGAAGTCGTCACCGCGAAGGATGGCATCGATGCGCTGGAGCGCATGGCCGAGCGCGTGCCCGACCTGATGCTGCTCGACATCGAGATGCCGCGGATGGACGGCTACGAGCTGGCCGGCGCCATGCGCAGCGACTCGCGTCTGCGCGACGTGCCGATCTGCATGATCACCTCGCGCACCGGCGACAAGCATCGCCAGCGCGCCTTCGAGCTCGGCGTCCAGCGCTATCTCG
The DNA here is from genome assembly GCA_004322525.1 of Lysobacter sp. Lineage (GTDB taxonomy): Bacteria > Pseudomonadota > Gammaproteobacteria > Xanthomonadales > Xanthomonadaceae > Cognatilysobacter. The sequence continues at coordinate 9,870 of SCUY01000313.1, forward strand.
GCAAGCCATACCAGGAGCCGGAACTGATGCGTAACGTCTTCGACCTGCTCGGAATCGCCCGTGAACCCGCCTGACGCCGGCCGCCGCGTCGCACTGCTTGCCCGGCCGGGGCCAGCGCGCGACTGCGTGCGCGGTGCGCTGCTCGAGATAGGCGCGGAGATCGTGGCCGAGGACGACCCGGCGTCGGCCGATCCGGAAGCCATGCGTGCCGTGGCGCCACAGGTGCTGATGGTGGTGCTCGATGCTGGCAGCGAGGATGCACTCGGCCGCTTCGATATCGTCATTGGCGATCCGTCAATCGAAGTGATGTTCGAAGAGGCCGACGTGGCCGTCGCCCGCGAAGGCTGGGAAGCCGCGCGCTGGCGCCGGCACCTCGCGGCCAAGCTCAATCACCGCAGTGATGTGCTGCCTCCGGTGGCCGGCGCTGCCGGGATTCCCGCGATCGATGCGCTTTCCGTGCAGCTCGGTGAACTGATCAGCACGGATGAGCCGGAGTTTCCGCCACTCGCGCAGGTCGACCTGCCCGTGACGGCGACCGGCGGTGACGATTTCTCCATCTTCGATCCGCTCTTGGCGGAGACCGGCACGGACGAGGGCGGCATGCTGACCGTGCATGGCTTCGAGCACGATCTGCCTTCCCTCGACCTGACGCCGGTGACCGGCCCCGCCTTCTCGGCGAGTGACTTCGATCCACTGCTCGCGGAACTCGATGCACAGATGCCGGATACCTCACCGGCCCCCGCGGAATGGCAGGGCGGCCTGGTAGAGGGCTTCGGCGCGCTGGAGCCTGACTCGACCGGATCCCTGGCGGATGCAGGCAGCTCCGGGACGATGGCGACCGAGCTCAGCCTCGCCGACGAGACAATGCCGAATGCGCCGTCCCGCGCCGCCCGCGGCGTGCATGACATCGACGAACTCGAACGGCGCATTTCGTCGCTCGAACTGGTGGATGACATGGCATCGCCGTCCGGCGCCGTGCTCGTGATGGCGGGCGTAGGTGGGCCGGATGCCGTGCGCCAGTTCATCGGAGCCCTGCCTGTCACGTTTCCGCGCGCCGTGCTTGTCCGCCAGAGCCTGGACGGGGCGCGGTACGACAAGCTGGTCGCACAGATGCAGCGTGCGACGTCGCTTCCCGTCGCCCTGGCGCGCGCGGGCGAGGCGGCAATGCCGGGGACTGTCTACATCCTGGGTGACGATATCGGCATGCAGACCACGGGTGGGCTGCGCTTCAACGGTGCCGGGGCGGCGTCACTTCTGGATTCGCTCGCGGCCATCGACAGCGCGGTCGTCGTACTGAGTGGTGCGGATGCCACCGATGCGGAACGCATCATGCGGCTGCGCGATGCCGGTGCGGTGGTCGGTGCGCAGGTGGCCGAAGGTTGTTATGACGCGGCGGCGGCGAACGCGCTCTCGGCGAGCGGTGTCACCACCGGCGCGCCCTCCGAACTCGCGCAACAGATCGCCAAGCGCTGGCGGTCCTGAGAGGTTCATCGTGTCCAAGAAGAAGCGCAGCAGCCGTCGTCCCGCGGCCACCGACCGGGCCAGCCCCGCTATCGCGACACCGTCGTCCGCGGAAGCTCCTGTCAACGCATCCGATGCGGGCCACGGTGTCTCCGTCGATGCCGGTTCGGATATCACAGCGCCTGAGCCGCTCCCCCAGCCCGCGAACGACTCCGTCGCGCCGCCGTCGTCGGCGGGTCGCAAACGCAAGGTGGACAGCAGCTCGCAGCTCGGCAGCTCGCAGCCGTCGTGGATGTCACAAGGCTCAGGGGATATTCGCGGCGTGCTCATCCAGATCGCCGGGGGGCGCCTGCTGCTGCCCAATGCCACCATCGCCGAAGTGCTGTCCTATGCGGAACCGGAGCCGATCGAATCGTCGGCGGACTGGTTGCTGGGCCGCTTCCGCTGGCGCGGTTGGCAATTGCCGCTGGTGGCGTTTTCGCAGATGGCTGGCATCGGGCAGGAGAAGCCGGGGCTGGGCAGCAAGGTGATCGTGCTCAAGGCACTGGGCGATGACGCCCGCTCGCCCTATTTCGCGGTGCTCACGCAGGGCTTCCCGCGGCTCGTCACTGTTTCGCGTGCGGCATTGGAACTCGACACTGGCGATGCCGCCCTGCCGGTGGGTATCCAGGCGCTCGTCCGCCTCAATGACGAGCCGGCACTGTTGCCCGACCTGCTGCAGATCGAGGCATTGCTGCGCGACACGCGCCAGGCGGCCTGAGCGCCCGTCGGGAACGGATAGGTCGCGCTTTCGCGGCTGCCTTCGTGATCAGGCCAGGTCGCCGAAGCGGGCCTGCAGGGCGGCGATCGCGGCCAGGCCGGCCGTTTCCGTGCGCAGAATGCGCGGGCCCAGCCGCAGGCCGCGGAAACCCGCCGCCTGCAGTTGATCCCGGTCAAGCGGCGACCAGCCTCCTTCGGGGCCGACAGCGAGCGCGACCGTAGCCTCATCACGCACTTCAAACGTACGCAGCGAGACGTCGCCAGCCGGATCGAGCAGCAGCCGCGCATCGTGCACATCGAGCGCTGCGAGTGCGCCCTGCAACGCCATCGGTGCGACGACATCCGGGACCACCGCGCGGCCGCATTGCTCGCAGGCCGAGGACACCACGCGCCGCCAGTGCTCCAGCCGTTTCGCGCCGCGTGCCTCGTCGAGCCTGACCTCGCTGCGCTGCGACCAGAGCGGCACGATCGACTGCACGCCGAGCTCGGTGGCCTTCTGCAGGATGAGGTCCATCTTCTCGCCGCGCGCCACGCCCTGCAGCAGAACGAGCCGTAATGGCGACTCGCGAAACACCGCGGCCGCCTCGCCGATGCGAAGCCGCGCCTCGCGTTTCCCGATCGACACCAGCGTGGCGGGGTAATCGCATCCGTCGCCATTGAACACGATGCAGGCATCGCCGACCGCCAGCCGCAGCACGCGCGTGAGATGCGTGACAGCCCCCTCGGGTAGCGTGACCTCCGCACCCATTGTGAGCGGCTGCGCGATGTGCACGCGGGTCAGGCGCATACGTCCTCCTGGAAAGCCGCATCGATCGCGAGCCGGGTGACATCCGCGAGCTGCGCGAGTGCGTCATCGCCGATGCAATAGGGTGGCAGCCAGTAGAGCACGTCGCCCAGCGGCCTCAGCAGCACGCCATGGGCGATCGCCGCCCGGTAGGCGGGCAGGCCGCGGCGGCCGGCCGCAGGCGCGAGTTCGATCGCGAGGATCATTCCCATCTGCCGCACATCACGTACGCGCTGGTCGTCGTGGAACGGCGCGGCGTGCCGGGCCATCGCGCCAGCCGTCGCGCGGTTGCGCGCGATCACGTCATCGGATTCGAAGATACGCAGCGAGGCGAGCGCCGCCGCGCAGGCCAGCGGGTTGCCGGTGTAGCTGTGGGAATGCAGGAAGGCGCGCTCGCGGGAATCGTCGAGGAAACCGTCGTACAGAATCTGTGTCGCCAGCACGGCGGCCAGCGGCATCGCGCCACCGGTGAGGCCTTTGGAAAGGCATAGCAGGTCAGGTGCGATACCGGCCTGTTCGCAGGCGAACATGGTCCCCGTCCGCCCGAAACCGACCGCGATCTCGTCGGCGATCAGAAACACGCCGTGCGCATCGCACAGGGCACGCACACGCTTCAGGTAGGCCGGATGGTGCATGCGCATGCCCCCCGCGCACTGCACCAGCGGTTCGAGAATCAGCGCACAGACTTCGCCTTCGTGCGCGTCGAGCAGTGCGGCGAGCGCGTCAGCGGCGCGGTGTGCGCATTGCTCTGGCGATTCGCCCGGCATTGCCAGGAACCGGTCCGGCGATGGGGCGAACAATGCTTCGGTCAGCAGCGGCGCATAGACGCGACGGTAGAGCGGAATGTCGCCTACCGCCAGCGCGCCGAGTGTTTCGCCGTGATAGCCATTGCCGAGCGCGACGAATCGCGTGCGTCGCATGTCGCCGGCATTGCGATGCCAATGAAAAGCCATCTTCAGCGCGACTTCGACGCCCGCCGAACCGTTGTCGGCGTAGAAAACCTTGGCCAATGGCGCGCGCCCGGCTTCGCGTGGTGCGATCGCCAGCAGGCGTTCGGCAAGTTCGATGGCCGGTGCATGCGAACAGCCGGCGAGGATCACGTGCTCCAGCGTGCGCGCCTGCGTAGCGATCGCTTCGGCGATGCGCGGCTCGGCATGCCCGTGGATGCATGTCCACCAGCTCGAGACCGCGTCCAGGTATCGACGCCCGTCCATGCCCACCAGCCATTCGCGTTCGCCGCGTGCGATCGGAATCAGCGGCAGCACGTGTGGATGCTCGCGCATCTGCGTGCAGGGATGCCACAGCACGTCGAGGTCGCGTCGTCGCCATGCATCGGCAAGGCTGTCGCCGGGCTCTGCTAGCATCGGCGCATCGTGATCGAACCTGTTCATTCCACCATTATCCCGTGCATCGCGGCCCCGTCGCGCCTTCCATGGGGCCTGGCGTGAAGAAGTTGCCGGTAATCCACCGGGTGGTCGAGCACCAGGCCGGCCCGTACCGGATGGAGCGGCTCGACCTTGAATTCAGCAATGGCGAACGCCGGCAGTTCGAACGCCTGCACAGCCGTGGCCATGGCGCTGTGGTGGTGGTGCCGATGCTGGATGAGGAGACCGTGCTGCTGGTGCGTGAATACGCGGCCGGCTTCCATCGCTACGAGCTGGGGCTGGTGAAAGGCCGCATCGATGCGGGCGAGACGCCCGAGCAGGCCGCCGACCGCGAGCTCCAGGAAGAAGCCGGCTATGGCGCTCGCTCGCTGCTGCGCCTGCGTGAACTTTCGCTGGCGCCCACCTACATGAGCCACAACGCGCATCTGGTGATCGCACGTGACCTCTACGAACAGCGCCTCCCCGGCGACGAGCCCGAGCCGCTCGACGTGATTCCCTGGAAGCTGGACGCGCTGGGTGAGCTGATCCTGCGCGAGGATTTTTCCGAGGGCCGCAGCATCGCGGCACTGTTCATCGCCCGTGAGTGGCTGAGGTCCCAACGATGATCGACGCCGTACTGCGCGAGGACATCATCGCGCTCGCCCATGGCGCGGCCGGGGCGATCCTTGCCGTCTACGGGAAGGACTTCGGCGTCGAGCGGAAGAGCGATGCCTCGCCGCTGACCGAGGCCGACCTCACCTCGCATCTCCACATCATGGACGGCCTGTCGCGGCTCACGCCGGACATTCCGGTGCTGTCGGAAGAAGCCGAGCAGAAGGTGCCACCGGACATCCGTCGCAGCTGGCCGCGCCTGTGGATCGTCGACCCTCTGGACGGCACGCGCGAATTCGTCAAGCGCAATGGGGAGTTCAGCGTGAACATCGCGCTGGTCGAGCATGGGGTTGCAGTCTACGGTGTGATACAGGCGCCAGTGAGCGGTGTCCTGTGGCATGGCGGCCCCGGCGCGGGCGCGTTCCGGCGGGAATCGGTGGAAGCGTCCGATCGTGCGATCGCGGTCCGCAATGCCCTGGCGCCGTTGCGTGTCGCCGCGAGCCGTTCGCATCGCGATGGCCGCAGCGAGGCTTTCATCGAAGCGATGCGGGCGCATGCCGGTGACGTGGAGCAGCTCAACCTGGGCTCATCACTCAAGTTCTGTCGCCTCGCCGAGGGCGGGCTCGACATGTACCCGCGCTTTGGCCCCACATGCGAATGGGATACAGCGGCCGGGCAGGCCATCCTGGAAGGCGCGGGTGGGCAGGTCGTCGATCCGCGTGGGCGGCCGCTGCGCTACAACGTGCGCGACACGCTGCTCAACGGCGATTTCATCGCGATGGGTGATTTCACCCAGCCCTGGAAAGCCTGGGCCGACGCAGCCCAGGAAGTGGCCCCGCGTGATCGCTGACCCTGGCGACCTCCGCGACATCGACACGCTGCAGCGGGTGATGGCGCGCCTGCGCGATCCGCAGTGCGGCTGCCCGTGGGATATCGAGCAGACCTTCGCGACCATCGCGCCCTACACGATCGAGGAAGCCTACGAAGTGGCGGACGCGATCGAGCGCGGCGATCTCGTCGAGTTGCGCGGCGAGCTGGGCGATCTGCTGCTGCAGGTGGTCTTCCATGCACGCATGGCGGAAGAGGCGGGCGCGTTCGGCTTCGACGATGTGGTCGAGGCTATCAACGCGAAGATGATCCGCCGCCATCCGCATGTTTTCGGCGATGCCTCCTTCGCGGACAGCGTCTCGCAGACGGCGAACTGGGAAGCGATCAAACGCGAGGAGCGTGTGCAGGCGGGAGAAGCCGATACCTCGGTGCTCGCGGGCATCGCGCGCGGGCTTCCGGAATGGCAGCGCGCGGTGAAACTGCAGAAGCGCTCAGCAACAGTCGGTTTCGACTGGCCCGGCCCGGCGCCGGTGATCGACAAACTGCACGAGGAGATCGACGAGGCGCGCGTGGAATTCGCGGCACTCGCTGCTGGGGATGCCACTGCGCAAGACCGCCTGGAAGACGAGATCGGCGATCT
>SCUY01000314.1 GCA_004322525.1 Lysobacter sp.
CACTCGCCGCCCTCGACGGCAAGCCCCACGAACCCGGCGGGATCCCCGACGGCTTCTACACGGTGGGCGATAGCGCCAATCCGCAACCCGGCTTCCAGAAGGCGATCATCGACGCAGTGGCGAAAGTCACCCACATCGCCCCTGCCGACGCGAACGGCGAGATCATCGGCTCGCCGGTCGTGGCGCTGGGAGTCATCAATTACCCGGTGCGCGAACTCGGCCTGTGTGCTGGCATCACCGACGCACGCTTCGTCACCACCACCGAGGTCTACCCGGACAGTCCGCGTGCCACGCCCGCGCAATGCAATGCCGCGCAGGTGGCGGCGGTGCGTGCGGCGATCGATTACGCGCTGACCTCGCATGAGCGGCTTGCATCCACGGCGGGCAAGTAAGGCGCGCTCGGGTTCCAGCGCACCAGACGGCTGGCCTGGCTTGCGCCTGCCTGCTACGCGGTTGCGACGGTTCCGGTTTCGAGCGCCTGCCGCTTCCATTCGGCAACATCCACGCCCTTCACCAGCAGCCATAAGGCGAACGCCAGTTCGGCGAGGAAACAGGGCAGCAGGATGGCCGGGAACAGCTGCGCAGCCAGCTCAGGTGCCAGCAGCAGTGCCGTGCTGTTGACGAGGTAGCACAGGCCAGCGACCTGCAGGGCCGAGCCGATCAGCCAGGGCAGGAAGCGTGACCGCCGCACCAGGTGGCCTTCCACCAGCAGCACGATGCCGAAGAAGATCAGCCCGATACCGAACCCGTAGCTGTGCAGTTCGATCGCCAGAAAGGACCACGCCTGCCGCTGTTCGGTATCGAAGGCCTGTGCATAGCTCGCATCACCGAGCAGCAGCAGGGGCACGATCAGCATCAGCTTGTTGGCGACGAGCACCGCCGTCTGGATCAGGTTGAGCAGCAGGACGAGCAGGGCGCCGTTCCGGCTGACCGGGCGCAGCAGCACATAGATCGACCACATCACGAACACGTCGCAGATGTGCATCAACAGGTCACCGCCGATGCCGATCCGCCAGAGCATGGGCTGCGCCGCGATGCGCAGGGCGGTGGCGGCGGCGTCGCCGGGAACCACCATCGATCCGCGCACCATCAACTCGCCCATCAGGCCGGCAAGGATGATGACGAGGTAGAGCAGCCCGCCGAAGCGTGCATAGCGTTGCGGTGCGGTCATGGCCATCGGTGTGCTCCCGGGATTGGGGGAGGATCCATCACCCTACGCTGGCCCGGCAGTGGCGTGCGATGCGTGGTCGATGCGCACTTGTGGGCCGCCATGGCTTCTGGCGGTGCTTTCGCCGGCCCGGGGTGTCGATTGCCGGAGGCAGCGGTGGGATGAGGGCGGCGCCGACGCCATCACCCCTGTGCTCACCGGCTATCTGGTGCCCGTTCCCACCGCATCGAGCATGGCTTTCACGTGTCGGCCGGGGTTGAGATCGGAATGGACGGCGATGACCGTACCCTGCGGGGAGATCACGTAGGACGTGCGATCGGACCAGCCGGGCCGGAGCATGAGCAGGGCGTCATATCGCCTGGCGATCTTCGCGCCGGGATCGGCGGCGACGGGAAACTTGCCGCCGCAGGTCCTGGTGTCGTTCGAGAACGTCGCCAGCTGCTCGACATTGCCCGCGGTCACGCCGATGACACTGGCGCCCAGCGCCTTGAAACGCGGAATGGCCTCGGAGAACAGATGGGCTTCGAGATTGCAGCCCGCCGTGTTCGCGGCCGGGAAGAAGTAGACAACGACCGGCCCTTTCTTCAGGGCGTCTGCGAGGCGGAAGGTGAAAGGCTTGCCGGCGAGATAGGCGGGTGCGCTGAAGTCGGGCGCCTTCGTGCCGACCTTCAAAGCCGCCACGGCCGGCAGGGCGAATGCGATGGCGGCGGCGATGCCGAACGCGGCGGATGTGCGCAGGAGCTTCATGGCTGTGTCCTCGGGAGCGTGGCCCCTTATACGCGCGTGCCGGTCAGGGAGATGCCGCCGCGCCGGCAGCCCACGGGCCGGGTGATGTGTGAAGCCATGCGACACGGCGACTATGCGACGGTCGGAATCGGTTCACGGCCGGCAGGACTCCGATGACGATGCGGCGCGGCTTGCGGATGGGGCTGGTGCTTCTCACTGGCCTGACGGGCGGCCGCGCCATGGCGGCCGAAGCTTGCGGTGGCGGTGACAGCGCGGCCACTGACACCGCTTCGCGCATCGCCGCGATCGCCTGCGCCGAGCATGTGCTCTGGTACGCGCCGTTCATCGATACGAATGGACGGCTGGCTAGCATGCGGGTGGCTGAAGCGGAAACCCTGCGCCTGCGTGACGGTGCGACCCCCGCCTGGCGCCGCGTGGCGGAGTACTGGCAGGGCAGTGGCGTGCGTTGGCCGGCCGACGGCCTCGCGGCGGAGGCCGACTGCCAGGGCACGTCGAACCTGCCCGCACGCATCGCCCTGTGCCGCACGTTCCTCGTCGATACGCCGTGGTCGGCGGTGTTCGTCTCCTATGTGATGCGGCGCGCAGGCGTGCCCGGCTTCCAGGCCTCGGCGCGTCATGTGGACTACGTGCGCGATGCGGGACGGCAGCCGGCCATCGGCCCGTACCGGCTGGCCGACCCCGACGCCGCGATACCGGCGGTCGGCGACCTGCTTTGCTATGCGCGCGTGCCATCGCAGGTATTCGGCACCGCCGGCTTCCGCCAGTGGTTGGGCCGCCCGTTCTCCGATGCGCTGGCCATGCATTGCGACATCGTGGCCTCGATCACCGGCGGGCAGGCGCGGCTGGTGGGCGGGAATGTGCTGCAGGGGGTGACGATGCGGATTCTCCCGTTGAATCGCACCGGTCGGTTCTGGTCGCTGCCGCGGCGTACCGGTGGTGAAGCCGCATGCAGCCCGGACAATGCCGCCGCCTGCCACCTGAGCCGACAGGACTGGGTGGCGCTGCTGAAGCTGGACCCCACGGCCAGCGTGCCGGCGATGTCACTGCTGCCGGGGCCCGTGCGTCCGGCCGCGTCGTGCTGCGAGGTATGTGCTCTGCCGATGCCAGAAGGGATGCGGCGCTGCCCTACCCCATCACCGGGGGAGCCACCGGCGGGCGGTGGATAGCCCCAGGCGGGTCGGTCCTGTTATCGATGCCGTGCGTCGGCGCCTCACTCCGGATTGACGTCCCGGCTGCGACGGTCGCTTGTACCTCCCCAACGCAAGAGGAATCGCCCATGCACGCCAAGTTCCTGACCATCGCCGTTGCCACGCTCTCGCTCAGCGCCTGCTATACGCGCCCGGTCGTTGTGCAGACCCCTGCGCCGCCGCCGGCCGAGACCGTCGTCATTCCCGTCCCGGTGCCCTCGCCGATGCCGCCAATGCCGGCCCCGGAGACGATGACCCTGCATGACCGCGTTCATGCGGCACTGACCGCCGGCATGGGCTCGGCAGCGAACAACGTGGACCTGCGCGTTGATGGCAACGGTGCCCATGAGATAGACCACGCTGCCATCAAC